>CAMQTJ010000135.1 GCA_947037125.1 uncultured Holdemania sp. | reverse complement strand
GCTTCTAAATTTACTGTTGGATAATTGTCTTCTAGTGTCAAGTTAACAAAAAAATGTGCAGCACTATACCATTGTCTTAGCTCCACTAATGAATGTGTTTTTTCAATGCCCACGATATTTTTACATTTTGCTAATTTTTTCTGTTGCTGTTTGCTAACACCAATTAATACAATAATATAGTCAGAATTTATTAAATTTGCTAATCGTAAATATTCCTCAAATCCCTTTTGCATAGTCCACACACCTGCAACACCAATCAATATCTTCTTATTTGCAAATTTATTTATGCTACTAATATCTTTATAAGTTATATCATAGTAAAAATCACTTAAATTAATACCGTTATGTATCACCTTAACTGTAACATTACTCAAAAAAGATTTAGCTATCTCACTTTTTAACCAATTTGAAGGAGTAATTAACTGCAATTTATTATTCTTTGTAAATAGATTTTGTTTCATTAAATAATTTTCCTTACTATTACCCAATAAGCGATACGGATATACATTACGATAACAACAATTTTTGCAACCATTCATCCACTCATCGCATCCATTATAATCATAATGACTACAATAACCAGTATAAGCCCAACAATCATGTAGTGTCCACATTATGTTAATACTTGTCTTATTTAAATAACTGAACAATTTATTATAATTCAAATAAAATCCATGAAGATTGTGTAATTGAATAACATCAGGATTAAAATAAGCAATTAAATCAATAATTTTATTAGTGTTATCATTACTATATAATCCGTGCTTATCAAATAATACAGCTCCAATTGCATGAACTATTAAATTATTAAAAGAGTATAAATCGATAACTGTTTTTTTTTCTATATCATTATTAAACCTTGGTTTACTTCTACCAGTAACAACAATTGAATCATGGCCTAATTTTATTAGTTCACTATGAACAGATTCAACAATCCTCCCCGTACTTCCAGTTCCATAAACTGAATTTATATGTAAAATTTTCATAATCCTTTACCTTCATTAATAAACTTATTTAAAAATATCATATGATCTTCCACCATTGTTTCCATATCATTATTTTTATTTGCTAGTATACAATTTTCACTATATACACTTAATTGATTTTTATCGTTAATCATTTTTCTAAGTTTATCTTTCAAGTCTTGTATATTTTCATTTTCAAATAACATGCCACAATCATAGTTATTGACAAAATGACAACCTGCTAAGCAATTGTCCGATGATAAAATAGGCAGCTTAAATGATATAGCCTCGTTAATAACTAACCCCCATATATCTTCTCTTGTAGGGAAAACAAACATATCAGCATTTCTATATATTTCATTTAATTCTTCCTTAGGTTTATAGTCAATAAACTTCACATTATTTAACTGATGCTTGTCGACAATTAATTTTAAATTTTCAGTAATATTACCACCTACAATTAGACATTCTACGTCATCCTTGAAATCAGCTAATATTTCCAATAATAAATCATATCCCTTTCTATGAATTATTTGTCCCACTGATAGCAACTTAATTTTATCATTAATAATTGTTCTACAATTTTTCATATTATTCTCAATTTCAACTTTTTTTAATGATGTAAATGTATATCTATATAATTTTTTAATGCTTACACCATAATATAAAAAATACTCATCAGTCATATCACTAGAACTTAAACAATAATCAGCTAGACATAGTTCATGTTTAATAATATTCTTAATAATAAAATTGAAATCTTTAGGTAACCCTCCATCTGCTTCAATAACTAAAGGAATATTCTTATTTTTTGCAATTCTACTCAATGCAATACCACCAGCACTAGAATAATCACAGTTAAAAATTACATCTGGATTAAAATCATTTATTGTTTTTTTTAATTTATATTTTATTTGAAAAAAGTTTTTATAAGACGAAACATTTAAAAATTCAGTAGTAAAATTATTAAAATCATAACTAAACCAATCACTATTTCGCTCGATGCTTGTTTTATCTTGATATATAACTTTAAGATCAATTTGTTTTCCTAATAAATTAAAAAAATCAACTCTGTAAGGTGCCGGAGAATTTGTATATAAAAGTAATTTAATCATAAGTATTCACCATTAATAAGATCTTTCTATATATTTATATTTTATAATAACATTATACAGTATTTAATTTTTTATAACAATTTTTATTAATTTAATTTTCAAAATATTATTATATATTGTATATATTATAAATATAAAAATAGATCAACTCATGTAGTAAACTACATTAATGACCTATCTTTTTATCAATTATTAAAAGCTTTTTAAATTTATCAATAACACTGTCATTATCTATTTTAATTGATTTTTTTTAATTCTTAAATAGGATTTTACTAAAACAACACAAGGATTATAAGATCCTTTAACATCTGCTGCATATTTATATTAATGACTATTTTTAAAATATTATTAATTTATTATTAGCTATTTTTCGTATTCCCCTAATATTTCTACTAATGCACTTGTTTCATCAGCTAAGTCTAAACTATATAATTTATCATCCATAATACCATAATACTGGTTATCAACAACACCAATATTTGAAATTTCACCATCAAAATAATATT
>CAMQTJ010000134.1 GCA_947037125.1 uncultured Holdemania sp. | reverse complement strand
CTTCTAACTCAGGCTGATTTTACTATTACTGGTTCAGTAACAATTCCAACCTGTTCAATTAATGGAATAAATTCTGGAGATTTATCTCAAACAATTGATATGGGATTTTATACAGCTAAAGATATTGTTGCTGGGAACACAAAAAAAATAGATGTTCCATTAATTATCAATTGCGCTAGTTATATTGGGTTAAATGGTGTTGCATTATCAATGTCTCAATTAGGTTCATACGGTCCTGTTGGGTATTCACAACTAGGTGCGATAAAAACAAATCTTAAAGGTGTTTCTATTTCTTTAATTTGGAAGGATGATAATGCACCTGTTGATTTAACTGAAGGTGTTGAGAAAACTTTAGAAAATAATAGCAGCAATATCATGGATGGAAGTATTCAAGCTAAATTATTATTAATGCCTACCTTTTCATTAGATAAAATAGAAAAAGGTTTCCTTAGAAGTGGCGTTAATATTGCTCTTCGTTATTATTAATAGTTATGAGTAAAGTGTTTAAATCCCTTATTTTAATATGAAAAGATATTTTTGGTAAATAATAATGAATAAAAAGAATATATTAGCATCTCTTTCTTTTGCATTACTATCTCCTATGGTTATAGCAAGTGAGACCATTTCTTTTAATGATTTAACTACATACCCATCGATATGGGTAAGTGGGAATTTAGGACTGGGAGAAACAAATAAAAATAGTACATTATTAAATAATAGTATTTATCCAACGCTTAAACTAATGGCGGGATATGATATGAATCGTTATTTAGGTATGTATAGTAGTTATGATTTTATAGATAAAATACAAGAAGATAATTCAATTAATATATTTTCGTTAGGTTTTAAAGGTCATCTTCCTATTTTTGATGTGTGGTCTGTTTTTGGTAAGGTGGGTATAAGTTATTTAAATGGTAATACTGATTCTTATAATGTTTCAGGTAGTGTAGGTTTAGGAGTTGAATATCAAATATCAAATTCAATATCAACACAAATTGGTTATGATTACTATCAAAATGTAGACCTAATAAAATCAAATGTTGGATTAAATCAAATCTATTGGGGAATGACATACCGTTTTGGTCAAGTATCATTGCCAATAATCAAATCACAACAAATAGAAATTGTTGATACAACCATTTCAGATGTTTCAGTATTAATACGTAAAAATTATATTATTTCATTTCCTACAGGGAAATCAATACTCGATAATGAAGATAAGTATGTATTAGCAGAGTTATTAGAGGTAATGCATAAATTCCCAGAAGTAAATGTAAAAATAACAGGACGAGCAGATGCAACAGGCAACGCTTTAATTAATGACAAAATATCAAAATCACGCTCATTGAGTGTGTATAGATATTTAATATCTCATGGTATATCATCTGATAGATTAATTAGAGAATGGTTATCAGACTCTTCGCCTATCGATAGTAACAGTTCTAAAAATAGTGAATTAGAACGTTCTGTACAAATTATTTTATACTAATATATATCATAATTAGAATATGGTGAGGCCTAACGGCCTTACTACTCAGCATATAAAGCTAAGTCATGTTGTAAAAGGACTTAATTAGTAAATTAAACACTGCTTAATTGAAATTCCCCCTCCCTACCGCCAAAAACACACCTTTACCCTCCTAAAATTGTCCACATTTTTGTGACTGGGTTGTTAACAAAATACACGATCTACTTTCACTCTAAAAGTGGCCTCTAATGCTTAAAAAGATCATAGTCCCATTTGGTTAAGTCTATATCATGAAAAATGCAGCATTAATCACAATTAAACCTTAAATATAAACATTGAACCAATTAAGTTTTACAAACGAACTTAACTGCTGAATTTTTACGTGACATCCTACCGTCGATTAAATTAAGCGGTGTACATACTGAAGGCTTCGCAATTGAAAAGGATGGTAAATTTTTAATTATTGAATCTTCTCGCCGTCGGATGGCATGTATTTTAAGTAATAAAGATTTGCCTTTATATGTCTTTAAGGCAGATGAAATATCTGACAATGATTTGACTGCATTTATAGAATCAACATTTACTCAAAAGAAATTATCGTATCGAGAAATTGGGGCTGTTTATCCTACTCTTATGGAAAAAAATAATTGGTCTGCAATTCAATTAGCAGAACTGTTGTGGCTTAATGAACTTGTACACCTAAATAGGGTAAAATACTCTTAATATCAAAATGGTGTACATAATGAAAAAAGCTCGAACAACTTATTCAGTCGCATTCAAGCACGATGCTGCTAATTTAGTCTTAAATAAAGGCTACACAATACAAGAAGCATGTAATGCTGTTGGTGTCGGATATACAGCAATGAGTCGCTGGGTTGCTCAGCTAAGGCAAGAACATGGTGGAATAACACCAACTTCAAAAGCCATGACACCAGAACAAAAACGCATTCAAGAACTCGAAGCAAAAATTAAACAGATTGAGTGGGAAAACGATATTCTAAAAAAGCTTCCGCTCTTTTAATGCAGGACAACATCAAACGATAGATTTGATAACAGCATTATCAAAAGAGCCTCATTCAATAAAGCCATTATGTAAGCTATTTGAAATACCTCGTAGTAGCTATCATTATCGACTTAAATATCG
>CAMQTJ010000133.1 GCA_947037125.1 uncultured Holdemania sp. | reverse complement strand
TTATCTGTGTTTAAATCAATTTTATTGATATTACAAAGGTAATCATTTTATGATACTATAGTAAAGGGTTGTATATATTTTAGTTCATTTTACATTGCTTGGAGTAGCTCTTTTTAATGATTAGATAGTAGCCTTTTAATGACTAGGTGGTAATATTTTAACCTAATGACAGCTGTCGTTAGAGTGAATGACAGCTGTCATCAGGGCTCTTGACAGCTGTCGTTAGGGTAGATGACAGCTGTCATTAGGTTAAAGAGTAGGCATAATTGAATTAAAAAGGATAGGGGTGGTGGCTAAAAAGCAGAGTGTAGTTACTAAATGTATGGTATATATGTAAATATAACGGCACCCCATATAGTTTGGAGTGCCGTTATGTTTGTTGGATGTTATCTTTTATAACTCAGCCTTTGTTATACGTTGCTGTGTGTAAACGAACTCCACATTTGGATAGTCTGTTTTGAATTGATTGGTTAAAAGTTCATTTAATGATATGGATACAAAAAGATCGCCAGTTCTTGCTGATGGATAGTTATATTTCATTAATGCAAACTCTCGCTGCGTTCCTTCAATTATAAAGCTGAGTGTTTTGTTTAAAGGTAGAGACTCGCTGTCTCCAATTTCTTTTATTTCGAATATTGTTTCTACACCCTGTTGATCGTTCTTATCAGCGTAAATGAATGCTTGTCCTTTATTATAGTCTCCTTCATTGGTGTATATCAATACGTATCTTCCACCCTCTTTTGCAGGAAGTGTTAGCATTGCTTTTTCTTCAATCTCTTTTTTCTGTGCAAGGGTTAGCTTATCGCCAATAACCACTACACTTTGTTCTTCTATAACTAATTGAGTTTTAATATATATAGTAGTTGCATAAAGTGTGTATGAGTTATTCGATTGATCGGTAATTGTAATCGTAGCCTCTCCTATTGATTTTACTGTTAAGTAAATTTCTTTCATATCGTCAGAGACTTCAACATCTAAAACAGAAGGTTTATCACAAGATGCTGTATAGTTTCCATCTCCACCAACAATACTAATCACATGTTTCTCCGATCTTGGATATTTTAATACTATTGAATGATCCTCCACATCCAATGCTATCGGTGGCAGAGGTTCATCTTTATTACAAGATGTAATGCAAAAGAGAGAAAAGGCAAGCAATAGGATGCTTGATAGGGTTGAAATGGGTTTAATTTTCATTGGGTTGTATTTATTTCATTATATATTAACGATGTAGTGTGCGGAAACAAATGTAGTATTTTATGTTTGGTTATCATTTGTATGATCGTTAAAGTTATTCAGTCTTAACTCTATTTATAAAATTACAGATAAAACTCAACGCATCTCTCCTTAGTTTATCTAAACTACTCATTACAGCGCAGAATTTATTGATTTTATACCATAATTCACATCAAATATTTAATAGACATACGTATGATTATAACTATCATTATTGCAGTATTTGATATAATCAGCAAAGCAAACACAACTTTTAGCCACACTTGATCAAGCTAATAAATGACTATTATGCGCTACATAAAAACCAAATGAACAAATTCTATTAACCTATTTACATCCAACAAATATAGTAAAATTTAATCGCAAATTAAACGATCGTTTAATACTTACAACGGGGCAAATTTAATTTATTTATTTTTAATATGCAAATTACAGACTGATTATAATCATATAATCAGTCATTTATAATATTAAATTCAATCATAGATAATGAAATATAAGATCAAGAAATATTGTTTTTTTTAATTGTAAGTTAAACGATCATCTATATAACGAATAGAAACACATTAATTCAGTATTAAACAAGCTATTATAAACATAAACCAAACCATTTTAAGCATTAATTTACTCAAAATATTACATAATATGATAAATCATCATCCACAATAAAAAATAACTATTAATCAAATTTACAGATTTAGGCATAAAAAAAGTCGTCAAAAAAAACAAATAAATTGAGATTGAAATAAGAAACTACATTATTTAAATGAATATCAAAAATAGATTTCCATTTAACATCAAAAAACAATACTTGTAAAACAATTACATAAGTATTAAACAAATTAATAATAAAAATGAAACGCTAGAATCAATTAAAAAAAGAAAGGAGGTAAATTTAGAAGTACTAAAAACCAAAAGCTAATTAAAATACAATCATTTTTTATTACTGAATTCATTTACAGTTATAAATCACATTCTGAAATTAAACAACAAAAATCATCAATGTTAAATACCACATTGATATGTCTTTTAATAAAAATTTTTACCACTTATGAATAAGAAAGGAAAAGACTTACAGTCTATTAACTTATTTTTTGGTCTTATATTAGTCGTTGCAACTATTTTTTCGTGTAATAGTGAAGAGGCAGGAGGTAGCGAAAAACCATACGATGCATCAAAACCAGTAAAACTAGAAACATTTTATCCCGATTCGGGAGGTATTGCCACAAAAATGATTATCAAAGGTGAAAACTTTGGTACAGATATCAAGAAAGTCAAAGTTTATTATAACAAAAAACAAGCTGCAGTTGTTCGCGCAAATGGAGATATGCTCTATGTTATTACTCCTCGCCAACCAGGAGACACATGTAATATATCAGTTGTTATTGATAAAGACTCTGCTTCATTTTCAAACACAT
>CAMQTJ010000132.1 GCA_947037125.1 uncultured Holdemania sp. | reverse complement strand
CAATTTATCAAATAATGGATTTTTTTGAGTGTTATGTGTCAGATGGTCAGTTAGATATTATTTTTAAATGTAGTAATAATATCTTTATCAAATGTATTTTCATTACCTGCATAAATATTTCCTTCAGTATCAATAATTATTGAATTTGAATCATAAAAATCAATTTGTTTGATTATTTCATCTAATTTATCAAGGGTTATTGCAGCATTAATAAATCCGAAGTATTCATCATCTTTTATTAGTGGATAATGAATAAGAGATATCTTTTCATTATCTGTTTTTGATTCAATTGGTTTACTTAATAAGTAAGGGTAATCTGTGTTTTTTCCTTTTATAAAATAATCGCGATTAGATATATCAATATAATTATTTTGCGATACATATCCAATTCCGTCAACAGAACCAATTGCGAAAGTTCCCCACTGATTTCCGTAGATTTCACCAATTTTTTTATTGATATTATCAACATATATTTTTATGTTTTCTACATTCATTGATTGAACATCAAAATTTACTTCTATCATTTTAATCTCACAAAGTCTTTGAGCAATCCATGAACCTGCTTCATTAGCTTTGGATTGAAAAATAGTCGATGCCATTGATGATGTTATGGTTTCATTAGTCTTTTTTAGTGAAAAAACACAATAACTTAAAATAGTTACAAGACTGATACATAAGACACTTATTAGTGTTATTGTAATTTTTTTTTGTAATTTCATAAGACCTCACTTCAAAAATATATAAAAATAGGAAATATATTCTAAATACATTATTAACTAATAATTATATAATGTCAATATAATCACGTATGGCAAAATGCCGGGGAGAGAATAAGAAAATGAAAAAAATATTTAAGTCATTATTAATTATTTTGATGGTTTTATCAGTTATTGGATGTAGTAAAGAAAATGTTGAAGAAGATAAATCTGAGGCTGAAATTTTAGATTATGATGTAATCGTAGTTGGTGCTGGAGGCGCAGGTCTTAGTGCAGCTATCAAAGCGGCTGAAAATGGTTCTAGTGTTGTTGTTTTGGAAAAAATGGCGATGATTGGTGGAAACACAATGATTTCAGGTGGAGAGCTTGCAGCACCAAATAACTGGGTTCAAGATGTTGAAGGTTTAGAGGATAGTGTTGAACAATTTTACAATGATATTATGGCAGGTGGAGACAATATAGCTAACCCTGAATTAGTAAAAGTTTTATCTGAAAATGCTTTAGATGCAGCAATTTGGTTAAAAGATGAAGTAAATGTTACGTTTGAAGATTACATGCTATTTTTTGGTGGTCATAGTGTAAAGAGAAGTTTAGTTCCTTTAAATGCTAGTGGTGTTGAAATAATTACAAAATTAGAAGCTAAAGCAACAGAAATGGGTGTTACAATTTTAAAAGAACATGATGCAGAAGAATTAATCAATGTAGACGGAAAAATCTCAGGAGTTATGGCGATTACTGATGATGGCGAAAAAGTATTCAATGCTAATAAAGGTGTTGTTTTAGCGACAGGTGGATTTGGTTCTAATATTGAAATGCGCGTTGAAAATAATGAACTAATGGATGAAAAAATATTATCTACATGTTCAGTTGGATCTGTAGGTGATGGAATTGTTCTTGGTCAAAGTGTTAATGCTGCAGTTGTAGATATGGAATATATTCAAACATATCCTACATGTGATTCAGAAAATGGTCGTTTATTGTATGTTGGAGATGTTCGTCTTGATGGTAGGTCAATTCTTGTAAATAAAGAGGGTCAAAGATTTGTAGAAGAATTAGAAAGACGTGATGTAATTTCATTTGCAGTTACAAAACAAACAGGTGGAGTTTCTTATATGTTTTGGGATGAAGCAAGTATGGTAGCTTCAAAGGTAAATGTTAAGCATGAAAATGAATATAATAGCTTAATCGAACGTGGTAAATTAGTTAAGGCTGACACTATTGAAGAAGCATGTGCACATTTTGGAATTGACGCAAAACAATTACAAGAAACAGTTAATAATTACAATACATATGCAAAAGATGGTAAAGACTTAGAATTTAATAAACGTGGTGAGCTAACAGCATTTACTGAAGGTCCGTATTATATTATGGAATCAACACCTGCTGTTCATCATACTATGGGTGGTCTAGTTATTAACACTGATGCTAATGTTTTAGATGTTGATGGTAATGCAATTAATGGATTATTTGCAGCTGGTGAAGTAACTGGTGGAATCCATGGAACTAATCGTTTAGGATCTAATGCTATTGCTGATATAACTGTTTTTGGTATTATTGCAGGAAATAATGTTTCAAAATAAAATATTCAATTAATTATTTAAATAAGGTTGATTTCTGTGTTTGTGGAAATTAACCTTTTTTAATCTTTAAATAGACTAATTTTATAGATAATATAAAGGTTTGAAACTTGTCAAAAATAATTATAAAATTTAAAATAAATATACTTTTAAGTGAGCAAAAAATTTTTATGTCGAGTGAAATTGAAATTGTCTCAGTAAATTTTAACTAATAGAACTGTTTTCTGCTCGGTGCTTTTTTTTAGTAAGCATTGAAAGATGCTTGCTTCCACGGATGATTCATTCTTTGGATATTTTGCTTCTTGGGTTTAACTTCAACTACTTCATCAAAGGTCTTTGATTGTACTTCTCTTTGCTCTACAACTTCTAAGCCAAATAATTGATCAT
>CAMQTJ010000131.1 GCA_947037125.1 uncultured Holdemania sp. | reverse complement strand
TCAAATTTAGCGAAACTTGAAACCTCAGAGGTAAAGAGAGATTGAAAGAAAATGAATAATAATCGGAGGCTGCGGTCCTCTCTAAAACAAAAAAGTACCATCTGAGGTTTATTATTCAATCAAAATACTCAATAAACTTTTTTATGCAAATAAATTTGTTGAATGAAAGAAAAAGTTAACTTTGTAATTATTAAAATTCAAACAATATGTTAGTAGATCAATTTTCAATTCAGAAATTACATGGAACATTAAATTATGAGCTAAAACTAAAAGATAATATTTTGATTCTTATTGGTGAAAATGGATCATGTAAAACAACAATTATTAAAATGTTGTTTTACACTATGTCTATGCAATGGAGAAATTTGTCTGCATATAATTTTGAAAGTATTACTATTACTATAAATAACGTAAAGCATAAAATAACAAAATCTCAGATAAGTGCTATGCATTTACATAGAAGCTCTACTCATCGCTTACCTTCACTTATCCGCCGAGAAATAGATGGAATGTCACATGAGGGAGAGATTAATATGAAAAAAATTGAGCTGTTGTGTATTCGTTATGGCTTTTCTTTTAGTGCAGTTTTAAGAGAATTAGATTTTACAGATGATTTATTTTCTAAGGAAAGTAAACGTATTAAAGATGTAAGTATGGATATAAAAAAAGCATTTAAGGATACGCACATTTTATATTTACCAACATATAGAAGAATTGAACAAGAATTAAAAGTTGTTCTAGATGGAAGAGTTGATGAAAGTGAATATCGTACAAAAAGGTTACCTCATAGAGAAAATAATAATTATACTGAATTGATTGAATTTGGTATGAATGATGTTATTGAAGCACAGCAACAAGTATTAAATTCATTAAAAGATTTTTCTAGAGATAGCTTAAACTCACTAACTTTAGGGTATTTAGGGGATGTTGTAGAGAAAGAATATGATAACATTGATATAAAAGCTGTTTTAAATGTTAATGAAAATACAATTAATGATATTATTAAAAGAGTTGATGAAACAATACTTTCCAATCGAAGCAAAGATCGCTTATCAAATATTCTTCAACAGGTAAAAATTAAAGATAAATTAACCGAACATGATAAAGTTGTGTGTCATTATTTCATAAAGTTGCATGAATCACACAAAGCATTAGAAAAAAAAGAGATTCAGATACGTAATTTCAATATGATTTGTGGAAATTATTTGCAAAACAAAACGTTCTACTACGATAGTTCTAATTTCACATTTAAAATAATTTCAAATATAGATCAACAAGAAATAAAACCAGAACAATTATCTTCTGGAGAAAAGCAAATTGTATCCTTGTTTAGTTATTTATATTTGTCCAATAAAAAACATTACTTTGTTCTAATTGATGAACCCGAATTATCTCTTTCAGTTAAATGGCAAAAACAGTTTCTTGTAGATGTCAAAAATGGAGGTTTTTGCAATGGTTTAATTGCTGTAACACATTCTCCTTTTATTTTTGATAATGAATTGGATTCATACGCACATGGACTTGGTGAATTTATTAAATAATACAGTTATATGACACTAGTTGAAAAATTAAGAACTGAAAGAAATGCCAAAACTGTAGCATATACAAACTTTCTTAGTGATTACAAAAATAATAATAATAAAATTTTCTATGGGTTTGTTGAGGGTAAAGATGACCCTAGTTATTATAGAAATTTAGTAAATAAAGAGTTGCCAAATGAATGTAACATTATTCTTTATCCTACAGGTAATAAAGATACAGTAAAATATACTTATGATCGTTTCGATTGGAGAAGTTTCGATAAAAAACAAATTGTATTTTTTATGGATAGAGATTTATCTGAGATTATTGTTGATCTAAATAATGTTAATAGTGATAATGTGTATATAACGGATAATTATTCTATCGAAAATAACATTGCTTGCTCAGATACACTTGAGTCTGTTTTACGAGATCTTTTGGGTTTTGCATCATCAAAACAATGTGATATAGATTGTATATTAGAATTATATGAGACTGAAAAAAATCATTTTATAAATGAAATGATTTGTGTTATGGCAAATCTAATTTTTTGGAAAAGGAATAAGGTTGATCCAGCAAATTACAATAATATAAAAATTAATAAATTTCTTTTAATTGAAAATGGGATAGTACAGATTACTATGAATGAGATAGAATTACTAAAGTTTATATATGCAAAAAGTGATATTGATTTATCTCATTATAACGAAACCATTGTAAAAGATATAATTCAAGAAATTATCGTAAAAAACATACAGACCAAAATTATTAGAGGAAAGTATATTGGTGAATTTTTTATAGCTTTCTGTAATTCTATATTTAAAGATTATATGAATTTATCTATTAAAAAGACTCATAATGGTAGACAATTAGGAAGTCGTGACTTAATGGAAACGATAGCTCCTAGATGTAGAATAACGCCGTCTCTCAAAAACTTTATAGATAGGACTATTTTATCCCAATAATTAGTATTTTCAATTTAATGAGTGAAGAAGCATAATAAAGGCATTTAAACAGTAGTCTGAATTTGTTTAAATGCCTTTTATTTTAGTTTCACCTTTTGAGCAATATGAAACATGGGCGAAGCATAAAAGTTGATGAATTACATTAGATTCAGGGTAATACCACTTTTAAAATCTAAAAAAAAGGTAAGCCTAATATTGCTGCATTGGAAAATGATTTCTTATCTTTGAACTGTTTTTTAGATTAAATTAGAGTAATGGAAAATTCAATAGAACACTTGCCAGCATG
>CAMQTJ010000130.1 GCA_947037125.1 uncultured Holdemania sp. | reverse complement strand
ATCTTGAATAATCTTTAAATGCGCAAATACGGTTATTATACCGTAAAATTTATATTTGACGAAAGGGAGAAAAATAATGGACAAAAAAGAGCTGTGCCAGAATACACAAGTACTACATAAGGTGGATATAAATGTTTATTTTACAGCGTAATCTAAAAAAATATAATGTTTTTTTACTTTTAGCAATTAACATTTTATTATTGTCTTCTTGTGGTAAACCATCAGAAATATCAAGCTTTAAAAATACTTTTTCTATTAGTAGTAATGTGGATATAGAACTTACAGAGATTTATAATAGTTATAGTGGTTCCCCATATGAAGGGGAAAGTTTATACACAGTAGATATAAAATCAGATACTTCAACTTTTTTTGAAGAGTGGAATGACGTACCTATGTCAGATAATATAGTAGATTTTTTTTATGAAAAATTGGGGAATTCCCCTTCAAGAGCCAGTGAAATAGGTTTGCCAAAAATAGTCAATGGAAAATGGAAGTTTATTGACAGAGACAATACAACATTTACTGAGTCATCGACCTATAATTTTTCTGTTTGTATTTTTGATTCAGAAGCGGGTATCGTTTACTACTATAAGATTGATACATAGTAATATAAGGATATTTTAGCTTTACAACTATAAACTATAGTTAAAATTTCATATACAAATACAGCATGATAAAAGTGGCTATCGTTAATGATTTCGATAGTCTCTTTTATTTTTTGAAATTATATTTAGCCTATATAGAATCCGACATTTTGCGAAATACAAAGTTTTAATTATTGACGAAATTGGCTATTTACCAATGGATATTCAGGGTGCAAACTTATTTTTTCAACTTATTGCACGGCGATATGAGAAGAACTCTACAATTCTAACTTCCAACAAAATGTTTAGCCAATGGAACGAAGTTTTTTCGGATTTAACTATTGAATCTGCTATTTTAGACCGTATTTTACACAATTGTACAGTGGTGAATATTAAGGGTCAAAGTTACAGGCTTAAGGAACGAAAAGAGTTTATGACAAATAAAGAGAAAGTTTTTAATACCCTCTTTCAAATACAGGATTAACTACATCTTTTAACGACACAAAATAACAAAATTTATACGCAATAAAATTGCAAATTTGAAACGCTATTGACATTCCACCTTTTGAATGTTGGGAAGTTGTTCTTCATCCCGTTAGTAATGATTCATACCAAAAGTGACAATGTGTGTTATGAGCATTGCACGCAAGTACGTATATTCAATATCAACCAATTTAAATAAAACTGAATAAGCAAAACGAAAACACTTATATATGTAGCAAGCAATAGCTACATAAAAACTTACTAATTAAATAATATTAAAAAATGTACTTTTGAGAAATCAAGGTGCTTTTTTTGTGCCTGTAAAAGTGAATATGACAATGATTAATTTGATCTAATATTGTATTAAGATAATAGCTTTTTCACATCAAAATTTAGTAATAATGAAAATTCAAAAAAATACAGAAAATTTTATTGAGTATTGTAATGAACTAGTATTAGTTATACAAACTTTTTTTGTCTAACTTGGTTTATTACATACAATTTATATTGCTATAAACATATTAGAATTATATGGTGTGTTAAACTGAGAGAAAAGGTACGGTCTTTTACTTCGTTAACTATGATAACCATCTTTATTTATTAGAAGAGGTTGACTAGAATGGATTTAAAATAAATAAAGAAAGATATGTATAATAAATAAAAAGTCTGTTGATTAAGATAATAAATGTTTCTCCTAATTGAATTAATGCAATTAATTTTAGTTTTTTGAATAATGTGATTTATATAAGCATACAGTTAAGTAGTAAGGAGGAATTATATGAATACAACAGATATATTAAAGAATATAGGTCAAAGATGTGGCGGAGATATTTACTTAGGAATTGTGGGACCAGTAAGGGTTGGGAAATCAACATTTATTAAACAATTTATGGAGAAGGTAGTAATCCCTACTATAACAGACGAAAATGAACTTGCAAGAATGATTGATGAATTACCTCAAAGTGGTGAAGGTAAGACAATCATGACAACTGAACCAAAATTTGTACCGAACAATGCAGCAGAAATACAATTTGATGATGGTTTTAGTGCAAAAGTTAGACTAATTGAAGCTTGTGTAATAATAGGACTAAACTGTAAAAAGCCTTTAAACAAAGGGTATTTGGTGTAGTTTTTTATTTTTTACATAAATTAAGTGTATTTATAATTTAATATTTAATAGAGTGTTTGTTTTGTATTCGAAAAAGGATATAGAAATAATGCTTTTTTTTGTATGCAAATTTAAAGATGGAGAAAGGTGAAAAAATGAATACACTTAAATATTTAACAGAAACTAAGGGGAATGAAACTAATGATAGCCTTAATACTTAAAGGTCACGAGGTAGTCGCGAAGGTAATGATTAAACTTTCTAAACTTAGAAAAAATTTGATGGTATGGATTATGGAAATAATGTTTTCAATTTATAATTGTTCGACAATTTTTTTGAGATAGTATAATATTACAAAACATTCAAATTATAAATATTGAGACACATCTATCAAGTAAGCTAAAATCAAAATCAACTGATAATTATCAATGTTATCAAATAGATGATGATATGTAGTAGTTGCATTAAATCTCTAAAAAATAGCATATAGACATACTTTAGGTGTAAGTGGTATAATAAGTTAAGCACAAGATTATCTTGAATAATCTTTAAATGCGCAAATACGGTTATTATACCGTAAAATTTATATAACAGATGGGAGAACTAAATGAAATTTAATTCAATGATACCAGAATTGACAGTTTCTAAT
>CAMQTJ010000129.1 GCA_947037125.1 uncultured Holdemania sp. | reverse complement strand
CATTTACTATGTGATTATTAATTATGAAAATCATATAATTACCTCTTTATCTTTATTTTATTATATTACAGTGACATAAGTTTATCAATAACACAAAAAAAATACCACCCCAAATTAATGGAGTGGTTTTGATTTCATTTATTCAATAAATATTCGTCTAATTCTTCACTAACTTTTTCAAGTTGCTTTTTGTTATCATTTCCAGATAACTGATTACGCATTATTGCCTGTAGCGACTTTAAAATAATAACATCCTTTTCATCATTACTTATTTGATTTTCATTAAACTTATGCTCAAGGTCATTAATCTTCTTATAATCGTTAGATAAATAAGTATCGTGGAGGTCAATTCTTTTAATCTGCTCTTTTATTGGTTTAGTAACGTGCTTATATGCAACAATCAGTGTAGTGACTGCTGCTGCAAGGTAAACAACTGTTTCAAGTGATATATTAATATTGCCCATCTTCTTTTGCTTTTTTGTACTGTAACGCTCGCACGCTATCTCCAAAACCTTTAGTTGTTGGGTCTTTAATTGCGTTGCAAACACTCACAGCGATAGTACCTAACACAAAAGGATTGCTTAATGCATTACCTAAAATATCAAATACACTTGACCATGTAGTAAGGTCACTTGCATTTAGTCCGTAATAAGTTAAAATCGGCATTGCTACAGCCATACCAATTTGTGCTAAGAATGCAGGGTTTTTTAATCTAATTTTCCAATTGATTTTATTTAAACTTTTTTTAATTTTATTCATATAATTTTCTCTCCTCTATATTAAGTTGATACATTTTAGATCTAATTGAAAATAATGATTAATACCATTTTTTACTCCGTACGCCCATTGAAATCCATCTTTAGCAATTGGTAATAAGAAGTGAATACTATCAAAAATTTCAGTATTTCCACATGATAACGTTCTGATCACATTACCTTGAATGGATTTTCTTAAGTTCAATCCTTTTTTGTAGGTAACATTAACCTTAGTTAAATCAGTTAATTGTGACTGCAGCTCTTTTTTATATTGCCACGCATAATCGTCTCGATAATCGCCTAACTTAGCAATCTCAACACCTTTACGCATATATATAGCTTCCCAAATATGACAGCTTCCTTGTGTTGTTGAAATAGTCCAGTTACCATTAGATAATTTGTACCATCCACTTCCTTTAATTTTCCCGAAACCAAATTCAATATGTATGTGAGAATACTTAGTTCCACCAGTTCCTGGCATATAGCAAACTTCACCACGTTTAAATATTTTCCCAATTTTAATACCTAACTTTTTAAAATCAGCATAATTCATGTGCGCACATCTAAATGTAACTTGTTTAAATCCTTTTGGTGTATTCTCTGACGTTAAAGTCGTAAACCACACTGAGTTAGTGTTGCTTGAATTTGAACCTACAGAGTAAGTTTTTACTACCTTAACGTCTGCAAAAGCAAGCAATGAACCTATTGTATATGCAAGGTCATTTGCCTTGCTTTTCAAATGCGAACTAGCATTAATTCCTCCAGTTATTTTTAAATAATCGTTTGAATATTCCATTTTATTTCCTCCTATTTTTGATACCATTCTGTTAATTTAACTGAAATTGTACAATGAGCAAATCTACTATTTCTATATACAGATATGCTATTATATATTTGTCCATCATTTATTGTTATATATCCTGATTCTGTTTTTGCTGGTTTTGTTTTCGGTGTAGTATATTCCAATAAAGTTCTAGTAGTTCCGTTTACATTGTGTAGATATATAAGCATATATGCAGGCATAGGATCTTGTCCATTTGAGCCCCATGTAATTGTCCAATATAAAGTGATTGGTTTAATATTACTTATAACCGAACTGTAAGTTGTCGTATTGGGTGGATTCCAACCCGATGCTGTATTGGTAACAGGCATTAATGATCCTGTTCTATATATCCAATCGCTAAGCCATTGTGCATAGTAACTTATGTTTTGATATATTTTAGTAGTTGTATATAATTTACTTCCACCACTTGTTGCTGTGAAATAGCCTTGAAATGTATAGTCGCTCTTTGTTGGTATTGGAATTGAACCAAAATCAGTACCATATCCCACATCCCTACTATAATTAGGCGAACCACCGTTTGCATCTAGTGTCACTCTATATTTTATAAGTTCCCAAGTCGCTAATATAGTTTGAACAAACATAATAATATATTCTGCAGTTACAACTATTCCGTTCTCATTTTTCCAAGTTAAGAAATTATTATGATCTTTTGTCGGCACAGGCAAATTACCTATTGCATTACCTAAAACAACTCGTTTACTTGATATTGGTAGACCACCATTTGCATCAAACGTAACAGTCGCATCAAGTTCAACACTTAATATAAACTTTTCACCTGTAGTCATATCTCTATCAGGTTTCATCTCAACTTTTGTTATTGCTAACATAAGCAAATATCCGCTTTTTCAATAAAAATTTCATCAGCAATTAAAAAAGTAATCTCTAATACATATTGTGCTTTTTCCGTAGGAGTAATATGAGTAGATATTGTAGTGCCTTCAATTTCGCATTTGCCTTCATCAACGACTATCTCTCGCCTTAACAATTTATAAGTTGCTGACATAATACTAAATACATCATCTTTTAGATTAGAAAATACCTCTAGTCTTATTTTTTTAGATTCGCCTAAATCCCATTTATATCTAGTTTTAATAATCATATCAACACCTCCGAAAATATCCCATAATAATTAACTATTTTAAAATCACCAAAATAATTAACTTTTTCTAACTTACAATCCAAGTTTTTTGTATCAAACGTAAATAACATTTTACAGCTATAATCTGTATTTCCTGCTT
>CAMQTJ010000128.1 GCA_947037125.1 uncultured Holdemania sp. | reverse complement strand
TAGCGGCGACAATAGTTGGGCATGCCCCTGCGAAGATAGCACGTTGCCAGGTTTAGTAAAAAAGACATCTTATTTGATGTCTTTTTTTTACTTTAACGTTTAAATCAATAGAAATAGAAGACGTATAAACCAAGTAATTTAAATTAATAACTTATAGAATTATTTACTATCATTTTTATTGGATTCACTAAATAAAGTAGTTTTTTTATAACCTCTAATATTTCTCACTGTACACTAATCTATCATTTTATTTACCTTCGGTGAAGTTATCGGGAGCCTTTATTATATACATTATATAATTGTCATCTTAAAGTTCCGTATTTCTGTGCATTTATGATTCCCTAGTTTGACACACTTTTATTTTGTCTTTTAATCGATATGATGGACCTGTTATATTGAACAAATATGAGTGATGCAATATTCTATCTAGGATTGCTTTTGTTATCATTTCATCTTGACCTAATATCGTTGGCCATTTATCAAATGTCATATTACTTGTAAATACTGTTGATCTTTTGGTATATCTCATATCTATTAGCTGAAAAAATAATTTCGATTCTAATGGACTTACTTCATTAAATCCCACTTCATCAATAATGAGTAATCTGTACTTAAAATATTGTTTCAATACTTTATCGACTGGTCATGCATTATTTGCCTGCTTTAACTTACTGATAAGTCTATTAAATTTTATAAAATATACACTATTTCTTTTTACTGCTACGGAATAACCTATTGATATAGCTAAATGTGTTTTTCCTACACCAGGATTACCTATAAATATTACATTGTGGCCATCCATATAAAAATCTGATTCAATCAATACTTTCATCTTTTCTTCATCAATTGATGGTTGGAACTTAAATTCATAATTAACTATTGTTGCAATATAAGGAAATGCCGCTACCTTTACTTTGTATAATTTATTATTTTCTTCTTTAGCTTCTACTTCTTTTCTAAATACTTTATTAACACCTTTTAACTCAGATGCCGATATTTAATCATTGATATGTAGTTCTTTAAGATACGTTTAGGATGATTTTAATTTTAGATATGTTAATTAGTCTAATACTTCATTAATCATAATTAATGTTCTTCATTTCATTTATTATTACATCATTATTTATTTTTACAGTTTCATTTTTCTTTTTCTAAAAAAACACTCTAGGTAACTTAGTTGATTGCGAAATAGCTTCATTATCTTCTTTGTTTAACTTAGTTATTACTTCATGAACATGTGTTACATCACTATAAGTGCCATTGTAATTCTTTAATTGACTTGGCTTTTTATTTTGATTCTCTGGTTTCCCCTTTGTTTCTGGCTATATGGCATACATGGTTTACAAGTTATGTTATAGTCCTTTAAAAATTCAATAAATTTATTATTGAATATAGCATCTGCACCATTTGCTTTTCTAGG
Organism: uncultured Holdemania sp.; assembly: GCA_947037125.1. Classification (GTDB taxonomy): domain Bacteria; phylum Bacillota_I; class Bacilli_A; order Erysipelotrichales; family Erysipelotrichaceae; genus RGIG1896. The sequence goes on along the minus strand of CAMQTJ010000128.1, from coordinate 1,431 downwards.
TGAGTATACCAAGCATATAATGTTGCCTATTAAAAGTTCATACGGCGTTCCACCCATTTGTTCGAAAAATTCACTTAGAAAGCAGACAACAGTTTCATACTTAGTATCTAAAACAAGTTTTCTGAAATTATATCTAGAAAAACCCATAGTTGGAGTTGCAACATTCACCTCAAGCAATTCACCAGTACTGTATTCAATTTGTATTTTTTCTTTTAAATCAAATTTAGCTGGCAACCCAGGTTTTGTTTCGAATCATTCATAGAATGTTTTTAGATTCTTTTTATTGAATAATTTATTATGGTCATGATACATTTATATATAACGATTTAAAGTAGTACGACTACGAGTGATTTCGTGCTCTCTCTTCAAATAATTATATAGATGAACAATGTAATCAAAACTTCGTTTTTTAGCAAAAAGCACTTGATTAATATCATCTCTAAATAAATCTAAGTGCTTTTTTCTTTCTCTTGTTTCTTTTGGTAGTCTACCTGATAGATATTTTCTAACTGTCTTTGGATCTTTATTCAATTCTCTAGACATTTTTGAAATATTCAATCTAATTATTCCTTTCTTGTATGCTCCTTAAAGATTTACTAAATCTTGAACTGTTGCAATACTATTTGAAACTATCTATGTCATAATAATCACCTCAAGATAATTATAACAAAAATGTATACTTAATTTATGCAATAACTAGCATAAGTTACGTGAACGCAATTAGGTATACTTATAGTACCATTTATACATTAATCAATAGTATTTGAAATAAATTCATATTTAAAGGATTTAATGGGATTACCAATTTTCTTTAGTATGATTATTTTTTTTGCTTATTTTATGAATTTCAATAGTAAACCTTATGTTTTATGTGATATTCTAGTTTAATAAAAACAGTAAGAAAAAAGGTAGGAATCTGCCCTTTCTAAAGTTGGATTCTTACCTGCCACCAAAGGAAATATTATGATAAATTGTTATGTTAAAAATATCAATAGTTTAAACCAAAAAACTTATAATAATTTTATTAAATACTTTTCTTTTCGTGAATTAGCTTGTTCTTGTGGACATTTTAACTATTTAACAAGACATGCTTATTACACAAGATGCATTAAAAACGTTGAGGGTAATTTACAGATAGTAATTTAAGCATTAGTTGTAATGTTTGCAATATAACTCATACGATATTAGTAGCTAATATTGTTCCGTACTCTAAAATAATATGAGATGACTATATAAGGATTATCTATGATTATGAAAACAAGTTCGCCATAAATGAGAGTAAACGATTATTCATGATGAATCTAATATAAAATATATTATCCATAGTATATTGCCCATTTCAAACAAAAGATTTTATTGCTTATTTTATTAATTTATCTAACTGACCATCTGATGCACCAAGATTATATAATAAGTATTATTCAAATATAT
>CAMQTJ010000127.1 GCA_947037125.1 uncultured Holdemania sp. | reverse complement strand
ATTAAATATTGCTGAGAGCTATTTTTCACCTTTATGTGTCTGATGGTCAGTTAGAATATTTTTTGTTATTATGCAAATAAAAATAAGTAAATCTAAAACTCATTGTATTTCTATATTATCAAGCCTTATTCTTTTCAACCTTTTCCCAATTAATATATATAATTCTAACTGACCATCTGACTCCCATTGTATGATAATTAAAGTATTTCTTTAATACGGTTACTCTTAATCACTTTATATATAGGAAAAGATTTGCATTAATTAAAATCATTTTATGTATTTGTGCATCAGGTGGTCAGTTAGATATATAATTAGTTTTCTCTAATTTATTGATTTTTTTGAACAAAAATATGATAAATATATTTTCGGTGGGTTAAGTAAACTCATCAATTTGGTGGGTTACATCTATAATTAATAACATTCGCCAAATTTGTTTCTGTTCTCCAAGGCTCTATATTATAAGGGTTTTTACTTTCTCCAGCAAAGATAACATGACAATGCCACTGCTTTTCCATAGATTGCGGATTATCCCACATAGGATGATTGCTATGTTTCCATACAATATTATTCCACGCTATTCCTGCTTTAGCAGCTAGCATATTGGCATTGTCTGCTCTTTGATCAAATAAATAGTCTTTCCAAGTAAGCGATAATGACGGTCCATCACCTCTAGATATAAATTTACCACTAGAAATATAATCACTGTAGGCACTTAATAAATCGTCCAGAGGATTCCTAAGTATGTCATTAGGGTCCGCCAATTGTACACCACCTATTTCATAATATAAACTGTAAACATATTCAAACTCACTATAATCCCAATCAGCATAATATAAATTATAAATTATATCCTTCGAATTTTCTATTTTTTCTTCTTCTGTAAGATTTGTCGCTGTAACACCCGTTGCACATAAAAAAACTAATGATATACCAAAAAAACATTTTAAAAATTTTTTCATTTTATTTTCTCCTTTTTTATTAAATATTTAACTCTACTACTTAGTAATAATATGATTAGCTACTCATTTAATGCTTAAAATCGCTTATATTATTTCTAATAAAATTGTGTTGCTTAATGCATATAATAATTTATCACCGTTTTTAGCTCTACCATAATTAACATTCATTATATTTCCCCTCCTATATACAAATATATATTATCATAATAGTAATGATAAATTCTCAACATGTCATTATTGCTATATATCTCGCAATTTTTATGATATTTACATTCATTTTGAAGAGTTATCACATATAAATATCATAACTTTAAATTAAATTTCAGTATGTTATACTGTACATTTACCATTATATTTCCCTACGTTAAGTTTGGGTCTAACTTTGGATTCTGATCCTATCTTAATTACTACAAAAATAACATCATTAATTAGTTTAAAAAAACTATAATTACTAGATAAATTGAGAGTAAAAAAGTTCCTATTTATCAATAATAGTAAAACTTAACCTTACATTATATACTAGTCATCCCAAGTGGAATTTACTTTTTCACAAAAGGAGAACAATTAATGATATTATATTAATTAACAATATTACAATTACAAAAGATATATATATTTTTTTTTTTAGTAAGATCAGTTGTTTTACTGTACACACTTTTAGTATAATAATAAATGGTGGATTAAAATAAGTAAATTTTAACACATGAACTATTAAATCAAACTTCTCAGAACTCCCAATAATGTCGTAAATAAACTCCCCCTAAAAAACCAACAACCATATATTTGATAATGGCATAAATTTTACTTTTTTCATATTTTTTCTACTTTAAATGAAAATTACTTTACTATAAAAATATTGCCCAACCATAATTTCTTTTGTTACTTCTTTTTTTAATTTTTAGAATATTTAAATTAATAGCTGAAGTAAACGGTAAAACTTTAAAAATTTTTGAAAGCTAACGTATAAAAATCTGAAGTGTTGTTCGACTGACTGTTGACCTTCATATAATATACTAAAAAAAAAATATGAAAAAAAGTCTAAATAAGTATTGACAATTCTTGTTGACAATCTAATATTAAATAGTTATAGTTATAGTTATAGTTATAAAAGGAGGATATACAGATGATTAAAAAATTATTTAAATGTTTTTTTGGTATAGCATTAGTATTTTTATGTGCAACGGGTGTTTCAGCGACAAATCTTACAGAAGAAGAAAGAACAGAAACAAATATGCCGAATGTTATTAATTATAGCTGTAACCAATCAATATGATGAGTTTAGTAAATTGCTATGAAAATCTAATATTTTTGATATTTTTGATAGCAATCATTAAATTTATGCTAATTTTTAAAAAACTTAGGTTTAAATATATTGAGATAATTTTTTGTATATTGCTTATATTACTACCAATAAACTTATGGTACTTAGGTTATTATTTAGCAGAAGATTTTCTTTTATCTTTTAATTCTTTGCCAAATCTATTATTACTGCCGGCATTGATTATATATGTAATTATTACTATTATTACATTATGCAAGGAAGATTAGCAGTTATGATTTATTCTAGTACACTTCAACAACTAAAATTTTTAGCAAAATATTAAATAAACTATACAAAGTATTTATTATGACTTAATAAAATGAATGTATGTCGATATTGTAGATTTTATTTGAAAAGACCTTTAAAAGTGGAACCAATATCTTTTAGGGATGATGTAAACAACGCCAAATATTTTTTTAGATGTATAGAAAAAACTGGATTTCTCAATCGTCGTTATCGGTGGTTTAGAAATTTTTTTTATATATCATAAATTAATAAACGCCTTATGTGTTTGTTTAAAAGTAAGCGTCAAATACAATACATCTATAATATTAAAGAACCATCAGCTATACTATG
>CAMQTJ010000126.1 GCA_947037125.1 uncultured Holdemania sp. | reverse complement strand
TCGCCCCCGAAAAACTGTCTATCTCATTGTAATACTTAGTAATTTGCCGAACTTGGCTTAGTAAGTCAATTATAATTTTTTCCATTTGTTAATTATATAATTTCCAATCTTCAGTGCTTTATTTTCGTTTCATTGAATTTCTGTGATTTTCATCCGTTTTCATAGTTGGGCTCTAGTTGCGTGCAAAACGTGTGCAACGTTTTTAAATATCAGAGTTGTTGATTAAAAAATTATCTATCTTTTATTAAGTTCGGAATATGTGTATAACACACAGATATATTTTTTCTGTCCTTTATACGATCAAATATTTCAGGAAATAATAATCTCGTTTTTTCGGTATTTTTTTCGGTCCTAAACTGGGTCTTCCACGTAATGAATTGTTTAAAATATATCTTATCGTTTTCCTCTATATCGTAATTGTAAAAACTAATAAGAATAATGGTATGCTCATCGGGTTTTGTGAAATATTTAGGAATTTTACTATTAAATTCTTGAAAAAATGCATATGGACTAAATATATTATTTGGATCATATCTCAAACCTAGTAATTTCACCAATTCTTTATATTTGTTATTCTCAATAATGGGATTTACACTAAACTCATTAGTTACATTAATCCATAAATCAAAGTTGCCATTTTTCAAAATAAACCCTAATTTAAACGGGATAACACCTATATCAAAAAGCACATCAAAGATTACATCATTCTTTTGAAATTTAAATAACGCATAAGTGTACTTGTTATCTTTGATTGAGATATATAATTGTTTTAATCTTGTAAGTTCCATCCTTTAAATTTATTAACTATTGTTTTATAGCTGAAAACGAAATTCGTAAATAATTCTCTTTCAATTATATTAAACATTCTCAATTATTTAGAAAATCTTTCAGTGAATTTTGCAAAACGACCAAGTTTTGAAACAGTAAATTACAGTAGTTCAATAGAGCTCATTTGACGATGCATTCTATCTAATAATATCCTAAATATTCTCCCGTCCATATTATTTTCACAATGCATCATTATTTCCTCTGCTCTTGTCATTAGTTTATGATATTCTTTTTCAATAAATTCACATTCAAATTTAGTCCCTTTTATACGAGGCATATTGTCTAGTTCATCTAATTTCGCACTAATTTGCTCATATTCAAGTCTTAAAATTCCATTATCTTGATATTTAGTCCTATGTCTAGAATCCATCATAAAAGATTCTATCATTTTTCTCATGTCACTCATTTGAGAGTTGATTACATCTAAAGCTAAAGTTTCCTTACTTGCGTCATTTAATTTGGGAACTGATGCAGCAGATGTAAGTGCTAGAAGTTTTACTATTGAATTTATATCATTAGCTTCATTTTCTGCATCTTTAGTTGCATTTATCATTTCAGCCAATTTATCTTGCGATTCTAAAACTTCAGAATACTTCATGTCTTTAGAATAGTCCAAAACTCTTAAAGGAGAAATATCAAATATTTTTGGAGTTCCTTTTTCTTGAATAAGAACAACAGGCTTATCAAAAGCCTGTCTTATGCCTAATTCAAATAATACATTTGGATTTCTTGAACTTAAATCACAAACTGCAATAGGCGCATCTATCAATTGTTTTAATATATCAAGATGAATAAGATTAGTCTGTTTAACATCATCTGCTCTTTTAGGCGTAAAGCCTGCCTTATTAACAGATGGTTTTATAATATCCTCATAAACTCTTTTAAAATGTCCAGTGTCATAACCTTCACAATCACTTATAGGCATTATAATAAAGCAGGCTTTGTTTTCTTGTAGTTTTGTCATGATATAAATATTTATTACAAAGGCAGGCTGTCGTTTGCTAATTAATAATTAAAGGATCCGAGTCCAGTCCATCATATGTCGTATAATAAGTGTATTCCAACTCTTCGTCATAACTTCTATACCTCGATTGTTTAAATCGAAATAACTTAAGATTTTCATTAAGCTTTATTTGGAAATCCTTAATATTCTTATTGCGTGAAAATATATACCCTGTAATATTTATGATATTATCAGAAGTCATCTCTACATCGATATCATGTTCCCACATCGCATCCTTTACTATTTTACAATACTTTTTTCGAATTCTAGGCAACTCTTTTTCCTGGTTATACTGAACCTTATTTTTTAATTGCTTTGATAATTTCATGACTTCTTTGTCTTCATAATGTTCTGATCTTTCAATAAGTTTCCACCATTCACTAAATAGCACAATCTCAATTTGTAAACTTTCGTTACTTCCAGAATAAGAAGAAAAATCAATGCCTTTTTCAAAAGATTCTAACTCCCGGATTAATACCTGTTTATGCTCCTGGATTTTTTGCTGTTCTATTATCGTAGAGCTATCCATATTAGACTGTTTATTTTGATTAAAAAACAATGTATCATTCTTGTCAAGGTTATTAGAATCCTTGATTTCAATATCAGTAGTTTTGTGATAATCGTCACTACTTACAACAACGTCTAAAATAGCTCCAATGATGACAATACCAATATTAGAGATAAACCATAAGCCCAAAACTTTAACTCGAGTTGGCTTCTTCGACCATCTCAAAACAAGGGACGGATTCACTAATCCCACTACCATAACGTTAAATGAGATAATTATCAATATTCCTACAATCATTCAATCAAATTTATATAAAATATACATTATAAAACTAAGTTGTTCAAATATAATTGAACACTCTGGGCACAAAGATATAAATTATTTTTTCGCAAACCAAATGATTTTACATTGAATATTTATTTTATAATACTTATAGACATTTAACGTCAAGTATGCCGATGAACCTTTAATTCTCAATGTTGAGATGAAAGATTTTATCCACGATGGCAGTGTAGTAAACCTACCGAATAATGCACTTGACTATAATACTCCCCGAAAAAGAGACCATTTGCTAAGTCAAAAAAAAAGTCATAACT
>CAMQTJ010000125.1 GCA_947037125.1 uncultured Holdemania sp. | reverse complement strand
TCTTTACTCATTAATATCACCACCTTGTAATGATATTATCGCATAATAGTTTATTTGATAGTAGATGCACTGTATTTGACGCTTACGTTCTAAGTAATAATATTCACTCTAAATAACATTGGTTAATTAACTAAATAAACTACTATAAATACATAATACTATAATAATAAAACAATTACTTATATACCTTATATCTATATAAATCAACTATTAAATAACACTTAAAGCCAGAACAGCTACGCTTAAGTCCTGACCATTGTATTCGCTATTGTAATATGATATTTTTACTATGTAACTTTAATTGTAGTTAATTAATTAATGCAGTGATGATTTAAGTTGGTAATGGTAAATAGTTTAATAGATAATAAGGTGATAATAATTAGTTATTATGGTGGTATCTTAAATGGTTAAACAAGTAGGGTGTTTAATATGATTAAATAGTATATTTAATCATCCTCTTAGGAGTTAATCAATGAAGGTACATATAAATACATCAGCACGTCTTTAATAGTCGCAGCAACACTAAATTACATCAATAAATCAATGTTTTACATAATGAACATACACATTTATATAACTAATAATTACTTTGTAATACGTATAATATATCTATTAACATAATAATGATTAACTGTTGTAAATTAATATTTATTACTAATAGTGTTAATCATACCAAAGACATCGTTACATAGTGCTATAAGTATATTTGCGATATGATATAAGGATTATTATAAATTGAACGCGCACCACGTAAATAAAGTGTATAATAGCATTAGAAAAGAAAGATAATTGATATTTTAGATTATTTGATTTCTACGCCTATTAAAAATTTTATATTTGTTATGTAATTGTATTAGGATTTAATGATAATGTTGGAAGGAGTGTTTATTATGTGTGAAATGAATAAGCTTGTTGGTCAATATGTTGAAAAATTTAACGAAAACTTTCCTATAGTTTATATTAGGTACTTAAGCGAGGAAGAATTGATTGAAATGATTAAGAATGCAATAGAAAATAATGAAAGATAATTATAGATTACGATGACGAAGTCGATTATTATTTACAAAATCAATTATCTAATAAGAAGTTAAAGAGGTTGAATTGTCAACATTAGAAATAATGCAACATAATTAACAATAGTATTAATACTATTTCTTAAAGTGTCCGTATAAGGGATTATTACTTTTTTTCATTCCGCATTAAATTTACACAATCTAATTTTTAAAAAATAGCTAAGAAAAATTAATTATGTTATTATTATTTATAGGATACAAGTGATATAATGATTAAAAGATAATGATTTTCTATTATTTTAATAAAATATATAATATGAATATATAACTTTTTAGCTAACATATTAGTGTAACAAATTTACTGTTCTTTATTTGATATAACACATTATGCAATTATAAAAATATAGGTTAAAATATGATAAGGAGGAAATTGGATATGAGTAATAAAAAGAAGAAAGAAATAACTATTAAATCTTCGGCTGCTGAGTATTTAACTTTTATTTCAGCCACAGGCGATAATGAAAAAAGTGTTGAAATGCGATATGAAGATGAAAATATATGGCTTACACAAAAAATGATAGCAGAGCTTTATTCTGTTACTATTTCTGCAATCAATCAGCATTTAAAAAAAATATATGACGATAGTGAGTTAGAAGAAAAAGCAACTATTAAGAAATACTTAATAGTTCAAATTGAGGGTAAGCGACAAGTTTCAAGAAATATAGATCATTATAATCTGCAAGCAATTATTGCGATTGGGTTTAAGGTGAACAATGAAAGAGCTGTGCAGTTTCGTAAATGGGCAAATAGCATTATTAAGGATTATACAATTCAAGGTTGGGTCATGGATGATGAACGCCTAAAAAATGGTGGTACAATTTTAACAAAAGATTATTTTGAAAAGCAATTGGAAAAAGTTCGCGAAATTAGATTATCGGAAAGAAAATTCTATCAAAAAATCACAGATATTTATGCCACTTCTTTAGACTATGATACAACCGCAAAATCAACTAAGCGTTTCTTTTGTGCAGTTCAAAATAAATTACATTATAGCATTCATGGACAAACAGCAGCAGAAGTTATATATAATCGTGCCAATAGTGACAAAGAAAATATGGGACTTGAAGCTTGGGACGGTGCACCAAAAGAAAAAATCCATAAATACGATGTGATTGTAGCAAAAAACTATTTGAATGATAAGGAACTTAAACAATTAGAAAGAATTGTGTCGGCTTATCTTGATATGGCAGAGGCACAAGCTGAAAGACAAATCCCGATGACTATGGAAGATTGGGAAATGAAATTAGGTGGTTTTTTAACGGCTTGGGATAGAGATGTTTTAAAGGATAATGGTAAAATCACCTCAGCTCTTGCTAAAATACACGCAGAAACAGAGTTTGAAAAATATCGTATTATTCAAGATAGATTATTTCAAAGTGACTTCGATAATTTTTTAATCGGGGATGAACAGGAATATAAGTAAACTAAAGTGCTTAATAAAAGTTGAGTGTATATACTTAAATATAATAAAAGATAACGGTTGTATTTTTATAATTAATGATATTTACATTAGTAATAGTAATTAAAAATAGCATATTTAATCGTCATCTAAGATATAATCAGGTAAGGTGATCTTATACATTATTATCACTTTTAAATAATACGCTTAATAAATTACATCGAAATATTCATCGTCTTCAAATAAACATAACCACTTAAAACAATTATTAATTAACGAATAAATCTTTACAATTTACATATAGTCTATAAATCAATGTATTATAAAAATAATAAGTATATTTAATCCAAATTAAGTACTTATTTTTTTATTATGTAACTTAAATAATATTTTAATGATATAATTATAAGTGAAAATAACAACAAGAATTTCAATTGAATTAATTAAAAATTAAATATTAGAATTATAGAGGAGGTATTATGTCTGAAATAAAAGAGTTTTCAAAAGAAGTAATTGATGAAATACAATCATATGTTTATCGTTTAGTAGATCCAAGAGATGGAATAACATTTTATGTAGGAAAAGGTGTAG
>CAMQTJ010000124.1 GCA_947037125.1 uncultured Holdemania sp. | reverse complement strand
AAGCAGGAAATACAGATTATAGCTGTAAAATGTTATTTACGTTTGATACAAAAAATTTGGATTGTAAGTTAGAAAAAGTTAATTATTTTGGTGATTTTAAAAAAGTTAATTATTATGGGAAATTTGCGGAGGTGTTGATGTGATTAAAACTAGATATAAATGGGATTTAGGTGAATCTAAAAAAATCAGATTAGAAGTTTTTTCTAATCTAAAAGATGATGCATTTAGTATTATGTCAGCAACTTATAAATTATTAAGGCGAGAGATAGTCGTTGGTGAAGGCAAATGCGAAATAGAAGGCACTACAATATCTACTCATATTACTCCTACGGAAAAAGCACAATATGTATTAGAGATTACTTTTTTAATTGCTGATGAAATTTTTATTGAAAAGGCAGATATAGACTTATGTTGGAAATAACTAAAGTTGACATGAAACCAAATCGTGATATGACTGCAGGTGAAAAGTTTATATTAAGTGTTGAACTTGATGCGACTGTGAAGTTTGATGCAAATGGGGGTTCTCCATCATCTAACAAAAGAGTAGTTATAGGAAATGAAATAGGAAATTTACCGGTCCCAGTAAAAGTGTTTTATGATTTTATAGGGTGGTTTACATTACCAAGCGGAGGTAATAAAGTTTTTGCAAATTATGTAGTAAAAGGTGTCGTAACATTATACGCACAATGGAAATTAGGAGATAATATGGGACCATTAAAAAAAATACAATCAAATCTATTATCTAGTTTACACCAAACGGAAAATAGAGTAATTGCAATAGGAGGTTATGAGCAGGTTATCATATCTTCAGCGACAGATGACCCAAAATGGCCGATGACTGTAACAAATAGAAGCGGAACAATGAATATTCAAACGATAGTTCAAGAGTTCGGTTATGGAAAAGTATTTTTCAAAACAACAATAATAACAGGTATTAGTGCCTTTGCTTCTATAAGTGTTTCATGGACTTACGGAGGGTCTGTTGTTGGTGTTAAACAAGTTTTGAAATAAAATGAAGAAATATTATAAAATAAATTAATAGAAAATATGAGGATGAATATGTACAAAAAAATAAACGATAATATATCAGCTTATATTCAAGAAAGTAATGAAAAGATAGCATTACTTAATAATGATTATAAACAATTACTACCACTATCTAAAATAACTACAGATGGTGACGATACTTTAGTGATGGGAAAAACTAATTCACATTACTTTGTTATGGAAGGTCATGAAAAAGGACAGATATTAGGACGTTATCAAGGTATTGATGATAAGTTTAATATAATCAATGAAGCAGTTAATCAAAGAGATACTAAACAATATGATTTAGTAGTTATGAATGATGATAGCTATCATATTGGATTATTCAATACATGGGATTATAGAGAAAATGTAAAAATAGGTTTAGCTGTAGCTTTAGTCTTAATTGATAAATGTGAAGATGTTGAACGTATTTCAACAACTTTAGGACTTAATGCATCATCATTAAACAGAGTTTATGCTTATACATTCTTTGGTAAATTAAAGGATGGTAGATTCATTAGTTTTTGTTCAAAAAACTATTCACCATTAAACTTTAGAAATTATATTAAATCACAATATGATCTACAGTTCTTAGTTCAACTTGATGGTGGTGGCTCTACACAAATGCAATCAGGAACTAAAACAGTATTTAATCCAGATAATCAAGAACGATATATTCCAAATGCAATTATCTATTATGAAGATAATCGTAAAGTTGATAATAAAGTAATTGATGTTGATGGTTTAAAAGTAACCTTTGATTTAATTGATGAAAGTAAATATTCATTAAAGTGTCCGTATGTAATGGATGATGAATTTATAACAATACATGAAACTGACAATCCAAATAATGCATCAGCAAGAGCTGAAACTAATTATATGCAAGGTAATGATAATGCAACATCATTTCATGCTGTAGTTGATTCTATTGAAGCTATTGTTAGTATTCCATTTGATAGAAATTCATGGAATGCTTCAGATGGTGATGGTGCTGGTAATCGCAAATCTATATCAATTGAAATATGCCACAACGTTGATTATAGTAATGATAGTGCAAAGTATAAGCAAGCAGTAAATAACGCGGTGAAGCTTGTTAAATGGCTTATGGCTGAACGTAATATACCAATTCAAAACATTAAACAACATTATGATTGGCATCCAAAAAAGAAAAATTGCCCTTCACGAATGAGAAATGAAGGACAGTGGGATAATTTCATAAATAAAATTAAAGGTGATGCACCTGTTATTCCAGACTTATCAAAGTTTAAAGTTGGTGATGAAGTAGTGTGTACAAAGTATGCAGCTAATTCAACAACAAATACATATACTGAAAAAACAGTAACAGCTACAATTACTAAAATATTAGATAATGGATCATTGAATCCTATATTATTAAATGATGGTAATTATGGTTGGACTAATGAAACCTTTTTAACAATTAAACCAATTGTTGATGAAACACAAGCAATAAAAGAATTACATATAATCATTGATAATTTAGAAGCTAAAAATACTTCTTTAAAAAATGATAATAATGAATTAAAAATCAAGCTGGAATCTTTTGTGGAAATACAAGGTCCAGTTTTTGTTTTGAAAAAATAGGAGAAAAATTATGGGAGAAAATAAAAAAATGGAAAATATAGTCAACTGCTTTAAATATCTACTTGCAGGAGTAGCAACTTTTATTACTTATTTATTTGGAGATGTTGATGTTGCAGTTCAAGGTCTAATATTATTTATGGTTCTAGATTTTGCATCAGGTAGCCTAATCGGTTATGTTACAGGAAAGTGGTCTAGTGACACTGGATTTAAGGGTTTAGCACGTAAATGTCTAATTATATTAGTTTTAATAGGTGCAGCTACATTAGATAGAATATCTGGAATGGAAGGTTGGTTATTTAGAACCATGGTGTGTTACTTCTATATTGCTAATGAAGGTTTATCGCTATTAGAGAATGCTGTAATACTTGGTCTACCAGTACCAGAAAAACTTAAAGATGCACTGATTCAATTAAAAGATGGCAATAAAAAAGATGTAAACAAAAAGTAAAATCAACCACTCCATTAATTTGGGGTGGTATTTTTTTTTGTGTTATTGATAAATTTATGTCACTGTAATATAATAAACTAAAGATAAAGAGGTAATTATATGATTTTCATAATTAATAATCACATAGTAAATG
>CAMQTJ010000123.1 GCA_947037125.1 uncultured Holdemania sp. | reverse complement strand
CCCTATAATCAGATAAAGATTTCAATTCTACACCACTTTATTTTTACTCGAAATAATTTGTAATGTATAATACATTTACATTTTAAATCGTACATTTGTAATCTAAACAGGTCAGACTTTTATTAGTTTATAAACTAATAAAAGAATCCAATTTAAAGGATTCAATATTATGTGGAAGAGCATTTTTCAATACATTTCAGCAAACTATCCTATTATCTTATTAGTAGGAGGAGCTTGTGGAGCTACATGGTTCGTAAAGACTAGGTATGATCTTACAAATGAACTTAAAAACAAAGCAGACAAACTACCCTGTGAACAGCATAAAATAGACATTGAGTCTATTATAAAAAATCAGTCTAAGTTAGATGATATTTCATCAAGCATACGAAAAATTGAGGAATGGATATTGAAAATGGACATTGCAGCCATGTCCGACTTAGTACGTAAATGCAGCCCCTATCAACTTACAGATATAGGAGTTTTATTATTAACTAAATCACATGCAAAAGACTGTGTTGATGAAAACTTAGGTCTACTGATTGACTTACTTGAAAAGACTGATCCAAAAACGAATTATGATGTAGAAAAGAATTCGTTAAATGTACTCTCCTCCTTAACAGAAGATTCTATATTCAATGATATAAAGAATTATATTTATTTCTCTTCTTCAAGCATTCCTTTTGAAGGACCCAATGGTTCACAAAAAGTGGAAATTAGCATGCAGCGTATTTTAATGACAATGAGTATTTATCTCCGCGATAAATATTTGCAATATAAAAAGGATTAAAAAAGGCAACCATTTTTAGGGTTGCCTTTTTTAATCCTTTTTATATTGGTTGTCCCTCTTTTGAAATACCTACAGCTACCACATCAGACATAAAAAGATATATAATGCTGGTAAGGAAAACTTTGTTGGATTATGACAAATGGGGCAAAACTAAATTTCCGACAGGAATTTATTCTATATGAGCTATTCTAATTCGAAAAGATAGCTTATATCTTAGCACAAGCCACTATGAAAACCCTCTTACCCCTTAAAAATCATCTTATAATCAACTATATAACAACTACTTATATTATACTATGTATATCAACACCCTATACTTCTTATACCTTTACACTATCAATTTTAATGATTACCCTACATATATTTAATCGTACAACCAAGGTTGTATGATCTCTTGACCTTGGTTGTACGATCTGATGACCAAGGTTGTACGATCATACAACCTTGGTCGAGAGATCAGATGACCTAGGTCAAACATATAAATTGTACACATATAAGCCATAAATAATAGGGTGCAAAACAACATATTGTAGCTGTATTTGGATAGTTTATCTTTTTCCTGAAAAATAAAAGCTTAATAGGAGGGGAGGATTACATAAAGGAGCAAAAATAAAATATTAGAAAGTTATTATCATGGGATATAAGTACTATTTACTACTACTTATATAAAAAATATTAGCTATTTAAAACTTAAAGTAGTAAATATATTGAATAAAATTACTCATAAAAAAAATAAATACAAAGAATAATTATACCTTTGTGTAAGGTATTTGCTAAATATTAAAATAAGCTATGTAGATAAATGATTTACACTTATTCACTATCACCTACAGTATAATAATAAAAAAACATCCTAATTTAAAATCACCAATCAATACAAAATGAAAAAAATTATTTATCTTATAATCGTATTATTAAATCTGGCTAGCTGTGATATGAAGTTAAAGAATAATTTTTATGAATTAACAGCAACTACGCCTAAAGGTTTGTCTTCTGATAAATACGGTTTTGCAATACACAGTGAAGTAAATCACATTTATATTGGCAACTCTACTCTTATTATATATTTTAAGAGTGGACTTGTTGAGGAATATAATATAAAGGAAAAGAAAAGTAGTGGATCTTCTGTGAATATTCATATAGAAAGTCAGTCAGAAAAAAAAATAGGCTTAATTCATATCGATGAAGATTCTAAATTTATATTCTGTTCAACTGATTCTCAAAATGAATCAGGATTACTACATAACATAGACTCTTCCTATATCATTAACTCCAAACCTATTGATAATAAAGGAAGTATTTCTTTTCAAGAGATTAAATCATATGAAAATAGTGGGAGTATTAATGGTCATGTTAAAAAAATTATTACAAAAACATATAGTGAAGAGACTAAATTTGGAGATAGTATCTTAGAGCCGAGCAACGAATCTTTTTTTGAATATGATATTTATGGCAATATTATTCATTCCAAAGCATATGTATATATCAACGGTAATAAAGAATTAGATTATAAAATAGAATTCAAATATGAAAATAAAAATATTATTTTCAAGAAAAAAAATGAATTTGATAGGTGGAAGAAAAATAAAATCAATAAAACCACAACGACTGACTACACTTATAACAAGTATAATAAAATTATTCTAGAGATTGAAACATGGAAAACATCAACTTTGAGTAGCTCAAAAAAAACAGAATATATATATGAAAATGACACAATTTTATTAGAGAAAAATATATATCAAGAAAATGATAATTTAGAATATAAACTAAAATACAAAAAAGATAATAGTGATAATATTATTGAAACAAAATATTATTCAACAGGTGAGCAAAAATATAGTACAATTTATAACCGAGACGGTTTTATAGTTGATGGATATTTAGATGAAATCAATAAAACATATTATACTTCGGAGTTTTATAAAATAAAGGTTGCTTACTCGAAGAACACCACTGTTGAAACTCATATAAGGAATAAAGGAATATCTATAGGAGCAAAATACAATGAAATAAACACTTATAATACATCTATTTACAATAGAGGGAGAGAGATATTAAAAGAACGAATTGAGTATAATTACAAGCATAAATTCGAAGATGACAAATATGTAGTTGTACACAAAACTTACAAATATTTATTTGACAAAAACAACAATTGGATAAAACGAAAAATTGATTCTAAGGTAAAAGACCCAAACTATATAATAAATATTTCTCCTGTCGTTATTGAAGAACGAGCGATAGAATACTACTAAATATATATGTATTAAATTGCAAAAGGTTGTCCAAAAACTAAAACTATTTTCCTCAAAGACCTCTTCTTCACATAGCTACTGAGGAGGGTTTAAAATATGCAATATTCAAAGAGTTTAGTTTAATTTTATTTTTTGGATAACCTCTTACAATTCAATCTTTCACCTCTTCGTAATCTACATACTCACCTTCATCTTTAGCTATAAT
>CAMQTJ010000122.1 GCA_947037125.1 uncultured Holdemania sp. | reverse complement strand
CAAAAAAATCCAAATCAGCATTTATTTTTAATTTAAGATTTATATCTTCAACATCAATAACAGCAACTCCAGCAGCTATTGGGCTTGAGTCACCTACAAGTAATGTTATGAATGCACCCAAATCAAATTGCTTTAAATTTGCACCTAAATCAATATCAAAACTGAAGTTGGTAATAGAAAATATTTGATAATCTACAAATGATTCAGGAATACCAATATTTACTTTGTCATTCGAAAAAGTTATTTTCGCAGTTGACTTTATATATGGCATGCTATAATCATCGAGTAAAGCAATATCAATATTGTCTAATTCGCCATTTTCAATTACAGCATTAATGTCAATTGAAAAAGCAGGAATCAACTCCAAAATATCACCAATTAGTCCATTGATAGTAACATCTGTTTCAGGCAAAACTATACCTAATTTTGAAAGTTCTGCTTCAAGATTAATACCCTGTAACAAACTTGGTAGCATACTAAGGATAGGAGATAAATTTATATTAATACCGATATTTTCAGTTGTACCTACTACAGTATGTATTGTTGTAGGGTTCAGTAGCATAAATACCATATCAATAACAGTATCAAGAGATAATCCATCAAGAATACCACCAAGTAAACTATCTACAAGTTGTTTAAATCCAGGTAGTCTACTAAGAATATCAACAATATAATCGACCGGAATATCTTCAAGAGAAATTTTAACCCCAGATACTTCCATAAAGACTTTGCTGTCAATAATATAGATAGCAAAAACTATTTTACTAAGGTCTTCTTCACCAGCAACCTGAACCCCCTTAAATACACGTAGAGCAAGTTCTAGTCCATCATTTAGGCTAACAATATTGCTGCCTAATGATAAAGTATATTCATCATAAGTATCCACTCCACCTGCACTTGATTTAGGAATAGTAATTACAACGTTTGATAATGTACCAACGTTAGCATCAGTAATCCCCATAGAATTACCGATTTTATCAAATACTTCCTCATAACCTAGTGTTGGCTTAACTGGTGGTTTTGGCTTAGTTTTATCATCTTCAATATTAGTCTGATCGTTACCGCAAGCAACTAATATAAGACTGAATGAAAAAACAAGCACAATGATAATAAAAATACTGAACAATTTTTTTAATTTCATTTTGTCCCCCTATAAACTTTAACTTCTTTAATTATATATTTTATTCCTTAACAATACCTTAATTATCATAAGTAAATTCTGCAATCCTCACTAAACACGACATAATTTACAGTATTAATATGCAGATTGAACTAACCTTAAATTAATATGATATTTATCGACATAATACTACATGCTAAAATCTTGATTAAGCTTAAAAATAAAGTAAAATTACCGCAAATTTTGTCTAATATATTATTAAAACAAACTATTATTTACATTATTCGGTTATTACTGATAAATGTTACTAAAAGTATGAAAAAAAAGCATATTATGATGCGCTATACATCATAATATGCTTAATATTCTGTAATTATACTGAATAAATACTTTAATTAGGAATTTTTATTCGCACTTCAAAACCTACAGGGTTAAGATTATGTGCAGATATAGACCCTCCTTGAGCTTGAACAACAGATTGTACAATAGAAAGTCCAAGTCCAGTTCCTCTAGTATTCCTTGCTTCATCTGATCGATAAAAACGATTAAAAATCTTACTTAATTCAGCAGTGCTAACACCGGCACCCGTATCTTGTATTGCAAGTGTTATATTGTTCTTTTCCGCAGTAAGTACAACTGTGATTTTTTCGCCTTCTTTAGTATACTTTATCGCATTGTCTAGCAATGCCGTTAATATTTGAATAAATAAATCAACATCTAAATTTATCACATAATTAAATGAATCAATCTTGATTTCAAAATCCTTCCCATCTACTTCCGCCATCATTTGATAAGGTTCAGTAACGCGATTTAATAGCTCTTGTATGTTACACTCAACAGGATTAATTGTAAGTTTAGAACTATCAGATTTTGCTATCACAAGTAGCTGACTCGTTAATTTTTGCAGCCGCTTAACTTCGCTAAGTGCATCAGTTAACTGCAAACTTTTTTCGCAAATTTTCATTTCTGGGTCCTCTAACATGTCTTGCAAATTAGATTGAACTATTGATAAAGGAGTGTTAAGTTCATGCGATACATCTGATGTGAATCTATTACTTGATTTTATTGAACTAATATTTGGCATACATTGATAGTAAGCAATTACTAATGCGGCAATCATAATAACTATTATAGATATTGGAAGATAATATGGAATCATCTTTATAAAATCTGTTTTGAATGCAGCTATATCATTGATTGGCATTATAGCTCGCACATAGCAAAAATCACCTACTGCATTAATTTTAACAGTGTAAGCTGCATAGTTGTCTGACACATTCTCTTGATTAAACAGCTCTACATTATCAATTTGGTCAAAATCTAGCTTTAATATTAATTCTTTGATTGAATAGTTTTCAATATCGCTCAATACGATATTATTTTCAGGGCTAGTATTGTCAGGAATTACAGTTGATTTTTCATTATTTATAATATGCCCTTCTTTGTCATAGCCTATAAATTTCATTGAAGATGGATATTTAGCACTATCAAAATTTTCAAGTCCTTCTTCCTGTATAATAGTTATATTATCCATTAAAATGGTTTTTACACCGCTATCAATCAATCTATAACCACCAATAAAAATAGACATAAACGTCACTGAAAAAACCAGTAACAGCACCAAAAAATTAAGCACTGTATAAGTAGACATGCTTCTATATGCTGCTGCAGTAGTTTTTTGCTCTAATCTTGTGTATAACTTCATTCTTTTATGGACTCATCCCACATGTAGCCGATATTTTTAATAGTGATTAAATTCTTTTTAAGATCATATTTTTCAAGAATTTTTCTAAGTTTACTAACATAAACTTCGGTCACTGTATAGATAGTATCAGAGTCAAAACCCCAGACTCTTGTAAATAACCTATCTTTAGTAATTATTGTATTCTTATGCCTTATCAAATATTCGAAAATATCGTATACTTTACCAGATAAAATTACAACTTCATTGTCAATTGTAACTGTGGTAGAATCGTAGTCCACTACTAGTGAGTTGTATGTATAAGTATTTTTTAAAATAGTTTTGCTATGCCTTCTGTAAATACTTATCATTCTAGCGATAAGTTCATCATTATCAAAAGGCTTAGTCATATAGTCATCAGCACCTATTTTAAGTGCATTAATTGTAGTA
>CAMQTJ010000121.1 GCA_947037125.1 uncultured Holdemania sp. | reverse complement strand
AGGTTTTATCAAAGGTATTCTAAATAAAAAAGACGAAAATCACACTCAAATTATGAGTGTGATTTTCGTTGCTCAAAACTTGAAACGTTACAGGGAGCTTTTTATCGGTAATCACTTTTATGATACTCATTTTTTCTTTTGAATTTTATTATTCTCTAGAGTCAACTTTTTAGGGTAATACTGATGTTCTAATTTTTTGCTATATTTGATTAATTATATCCTCTTTATAATTTATATAATGATGCATTCTTTCAAATATTTGTTCTTGGTCTGGTTTAATCCACTCATGTTCATTCCTATGAACTTCAATCACTCGTTTTTCATATGACTCAGTTGTACCATCATCATCAAGAGCATGTTTAATCTTAGCATGAAAAAAATCACCTTTATATTTTGTTTCGTTTTCTATTTCGCTTCTTAAGTCTGTATTATTTATTCTTGAATCAATAATTTTAAAACTAGTTATGTGTATGTTTTTTATGGCGAATATAAAACAATTCCGCCAAACAACTATATCCTTGAATAAATAATCACAAGCAATATTATCTTCTTGTAGTAACTTTAATGTCATAAATGGAAGATACTCTTCATCTATTATTCTTTTTGTAGACTCAAATACATCCTCTGGGTTGTTTAAAAGATTATTTAACGGAGTAACAAACTTGTTGCAATTAGTTGCAGCCATATATTCGGCACACGCTTTTCGAAGTTCAGCTAATCGTTGCTGTTCTATCTGTTT
Source organism: uncultured Holdemania sp. (assembly GCA_947037125.1). Taxonomy (GTDB): domain Bacteria; phylum Bacillota_I; class Bacilli_A; order Erysipelotrichales; family Erysipelotrichaceae; genus RGIG1896. The sequence goes on along the minus strand of CAMQTJ010000121.1, from coordinate 2,880 downwards.
TTGAAACAAACTACGACTTTGCTTAATTTGCTTACTTAAGATAATAAAGGCAACAGATGCACTTATTACTGCACCAATATAACCACCCCAAAAGCCAAGCCAATCAGATGGAGCATCTTTGCCTCCGATAGCATCAAAACCACACGGTTGCTTGATTAACCAATATAAGGCAAATGGCAATAGAATAATTATTAACCACATGTACCAATATTTTCTATAAATAGTCCCTTCTTTCATATTATAACTCTTTAATTTTGTATGTTGTGTAACCCTCATAGTAGTCACTATTGTCAATACCATTTGAAATATTAAGCTCACGTAGTTTACCTGCAAATGGGAATATTTAATCAAAAAGATATTTGTATATTTTAGTCAAGGCTGAGAACCTCCCAACCTCTAAATTGTCGAGTATTCCTTGTTCAAATATCGCTAAAATTTGAAACGTCGGAGGGAGGACTTTACTCATATATACGTTCGCTTTTTATCAGTAATCCCTTTTGTTATTCTAATTCTTTTTTGAATTTTATTGTTTTCTATAGTCTACTTTTTTAGGGTAATACAAAAGTTACTTAATCTTATTTTTATCAACTTCTAAACCTGCATTTTTCATTTCATTTGCAATCTGATTTCTCCAAGATCCTCCAGCATCTTTAGATATATATACAACACCTGAAATATCTCCTGGTGTTTCAACTCCATCACATTTCACCGCACAAACATTCTTTCTACCTATTTTTCCTATTAAATACCCATGTTCAAAAACAACATTTTGTCTTGCTCTGGGTGATAATTTATCTATTTCAGTTGCTACACCTTTAGCTGCTCCAAGGTCACAAGGAGTATAAAGCACAATTCCAAAACCTACATTTGAATATTCGGCTATTTTTTCAATAATAGTATTTCCACCACTAGCTTGCTCACGTAAGATAATAGGTTCAAAGTCCAAATCTTTTATGAATCTAGCAACCTCGCTTGTTAATCCATCATCGTGTCCGTGAACTATAAATATCTTTTTATTATTCATAATTGTTTTATTCTTTTGATTCTTTTTTTCTCTCTTTATTTTATCACAAAGAACTGAGAAGTGTCCTTGGATTTTATTAAAATTACTATTCAAGACATAACCATTACCGCTATTATCAATGTCTTTAAATTTTTTATAATCATTATTACTATCATCAAAAAATCGACTAAACAATGTGATTGATAAATTATACCATTCGTGATAACTATTTATAACAACATGAGTATTTTTAGAATCACGAGATGTGTTTATTGATTTTTTATAACAATTAGATAACCCTATAACATTTTCAATATTTATTTCTTGATTCTCAATATCCTCTGTTATAGTTTCAATATTATCTTTGGGTTTTATTTGCGTACCAATTTGTTCAAATTTTTCTCTTACAATAATATTAGCATCAATCAAAATTGTATTAATTTCATGCTCATAATGCCCTTTTGATAAAATCTCTATGAATTTCATCACCTTCTGTCTCTTTATTTCAAATGAAATATCTTGCAATGTAAAAGACAAAATACAATTAGAAAACAATTTAGCAGTACTTGATGTAATACATTCACTTATGTCAAGCATTAAAATATCAATATTAAACACAGCTTTTGCATTTATATTAATTTCTTCTTCAGTTACATTATTTTTAATTAAATCTCCTATTTTAAGCGCAATCATTATATAATTAGCATTCATATATATATTATTAATATTTCCACTCACAAAATTAGTTTTTTATATCAAATAACAATCCGTTTTTAATAAACAAAGTAGTCCAAATCTCACGATCTAGACTGCCTACAATCGCTAAATGTGATACGTATAGGGCTTGAATTCTAATTGGCATTCTGTATAGATTAAATATATTGAATCTATAATTACTTTGTCTCTAATTCGTTAATGTATATAGTCTTACGTCCATTAATTACTTTTGTTTTTTTCACAACAAAAACGGTGCCTCTTTCAAATTCAATTTGATATTCTGGATCATCATCACATTTACCATAATCACCATGATTATAGACTCTATATATTTCATGAGCTTTTGTCTTTTCTGGCGATAAGGGTGTTATTATCCACAAAAGAAGATTATCTTTATCATAATCTTCTTTTGATGTAGTAAAAAATCCTTTTATGCAAATCTTCTTATCTAATACGTGGTCACCATTATCATATTTATCATATCTATACAGTACGGGCTCTATGCATTTAGGTATTTTAAGTAATGCACTATCCAACAAATCCACTAAATTTTTTGTGAAATTATTGGATTTTTCTGGATTAAATGCAGTATTTTGAATTAAATCAAATGCAAATCCTTCTAACATTACTATAGATAATACCTCGGATTTTGAAAGATGATCATCTAATGTATTTATTTTATTTGATGAAATAAGATTATTTAAAGCCTTAACATGTTCTTTAATTAACCATAAAGGAGCATTTCGTTCATTAGCTTTATTTTCATTTCCATACACTTCTTCTGCAATACTTATTAATTCCTCTATGGTTATCATTTTTTCTGTATTTAAGAATGTTATTATTATGTTATTTATTAGTGAAATTAATCCATCTGTGAAATATTCAATATTATACTATATCTTCACTTCGTCAGTTTTCGAAGCGCAAATAACGCTAATTAATTTGACAATTCATTAATAATTACAGAAAAAACAGTCTGAACCTCACGACCCAGACTGCCTACAATTTATAAATCTAATACTACAAACAAATTCATTGAAACTCTATATACCTATTATGAGTAATCGTACAATTCTTATCCTTACTTATTACATCAACCTTAACAGCTTTAGTACCCCACTTGATGAACCAAAATTGTTTGGGAACTCGATGCGCTATAA
>CAMQTJ010000120.1 GCA_947037125.1 uncultured Holdemania sp. | reverse complement strand
ATACAGGTTCATTTGCGTTCTGTTGCTTTGTGGTTAGATGGTTCACAAGCTCTTGTAAAGTCCTCATACGAGCATTTAGAGCGGTTTCTGGCTGTTTTTAAAGTAACTGCAAAAAGAACACAAGAAAATCGTATTGATTATGCTTTTCATACTAATTCAATTCAAAATCCATATAAATATTTTGAGCATAGAAGCTTAAAAAAAAATCTTAATAGTTCTTTTAAAATATATCATATGGTTGGTGAGATTGGGGAAGATATGACAATTGATTATCTTTCTTTGGGTATGCGTACAAGTAATTGTTTGTTTTTTAGAGCTTATAATAAAACTCGGGAAGTTATCGAAAAGAATTATAAAGGTTTTTTTATAGATTATTGGTATCAAGCTAAATTAATTAATAGTTTTGATAAGTATTGTTTTGAACATGCATATAAAAAAGGTTCTTATAATGGATTGATTGAAGCTCGTTGTCTTTGGTATCTGGAACATGGAACAAACCCAGAGCTAAAGAAAAATATTGCTCATTTGGTTGGTATGTGTGTACATGATAGTGATAATTATAAATATTTAGAACAGCAAATAAAAGGTGTTATTCCAGAAGTTACTGTTATTATGAATATAGAGTACCAAACAATGCGTAAATTTTATGCTAGTTTTGATGATAGTATTAAAGAATGGGAATTTTTTGGAGAAAATGGCGTTAAAATGGATGAATTGCATCCGTTAAGAAGATTATATACACTTATACAAAATCGTAGAGCTGTTATAGATTACTTAACAACACATACTGTTAGTTTTAATGGTGCCTGGTGGCAAAGAGTACAATCATGTAAAATTGATAATCAGTTTGATAGTAGTTTTGTACGTAAGTATATGACCAATTTGGATAGGGACAAGGTACATAAGAATTTTTTAAAGTGTGTTGCAACGCTTAGTATTTATGATAAAAAGTGTAATGATGATGATTTGAATGATGATTTTGCAAATGCTGTATCTTATTTAAATGATAATGATATGTGTGGAAAAGGTGTCTTTATTGATACTGAAACTGGTGAGCAGATTAATTTTAGAGATAAACATTATGATAATATTAAGCATAAAAAAAATAAGATACTTAAGTCAATTATTGATAATTAGAGGTGTTTCATGTTGAAAAATGATAAAAAAATAGAAGTGTCTGCAAACACTCCTACTTTGTTTTTACTTTCTTTTTCCTAGCAATCTGGAATTTAGATAGTTTAAATACATTTGTTATTTTATCATTAATTATGGTTTTTTGTCAATTAAATAATCTTTTGTTTGTTTCTGATTCCCCCGAATCAAGGGATTGGGGGAACAGAAACAACATGATTTTAATTGATTTTAAGGCAAAAGCCTAATGTGTAAAGTTTGGATGCAGAACACAAAAGGCTTTTCATACAGATATTACACTGTATCTTTATTTTACAGTGTAATAAACAATATTACAAGGTTATAAGGAGATTAAAAAAATGGCAAATGTTTCTAATTTGGTAAAGTCTATTGAAAGTTTTGATTTTGGGGTTTATACGCATGATTTGTTGCAGCTGAATGATTTGTTTTTAGAATTTAGGAATAAAATGTATTTACTAAAAAAGGTTGCTTCTGATATTGATAATGATTTGTGCCCAGATGATAATGATTCTTTTATTATTGTTTTTTCTGATTGTCTTCAGTTGGTTGACAATTCTTTTCATGATGTGAAATCTTGTTTTCATGCTTTAGCTGACAATGTGATATTTAACGCTGATAATTAATATTAAAAAAAGTAAGGCTATCCACTAGATGTGGATAGCCTATTATTATATTATATTTTATATGTTTTATTCAAATTAAAAATAATTCGATAAAAGTCTTCTTAAAAGTATATACTAAAAGTGTACTTCATGCTATACTCTATAGTGTACTTGTTACCCATAAAGTGTGTAACAAGTATACTATAAAGAGGGTAACAAGTACATGGTAAAATTGCTAACCTCGGATAAATGTTAGCTCAATATTTGGAAAGATAACCGTGCTTTTGGTCGAGAGCGGTTATTTTTTTTGCGTTAAATTTAAAATTGCTATAATTAATATTCCCATTGTCATTAGTTCATTTAAAGTTATGTACATAGTTGCACCTCCTGTTCTGGAAGCTTTTTTATTGCTTCCTAAAGAGGCTAATGTATTTATCCGAGATTAATATAAACCAGTATACTCTATAATATTTGATAGTACAATAGCTAACACTTTTGATTTTATGAAATCAAGTATTTAATTTATATTAAATTGTATTTTTTATAATGAATTATGCTTAACTATGATTAACTAGAATAAATATTTTATTATGGGTTTATTATAAATTGTTTTTTGTTCATAGAAATTTTACAATTTAATTTTACTAACTTGTACTTTTTATGTTATTATTATTTTAATTTAATATATATATATGTTTCGCCAGTGTCACTTCAAGTCTATACAGGTATTCTGTTATGCAAATTGACTGGTCATTTAAGAAGACAATAAGAACTGGGTACTTCGGTATCTGTTTTTGTTGTCTTTTTTTTATTTTGATGAAAGAAGGTGTTATTATTTGTTTTTTAGATTTTGAGGCAAGAAAAGTATAAACTATATGAAACTACCCTTTTAAAAAAATTAAATAAAAGCTTTTTATATATTTGGAAAAATTTGTTATAATATATTCCCGAAAAGCGTTTAAATTTTCTGTTTTTGTTTTTTGAGTTTTTCGGCACATTCTGCTAAACAAATTATGGAGAATATGTCAAAAGCAGAGTTATTTTATATTTTTAAAACCATGTTGACATGTTCTGTATTTATGATGTATAATGTAATTATACTTTTAAGGAGGTTTTTAATATGGCTAGAGAATTAAAACGTATTAATATGAATGTTCCATTCGATTTATTGGATCGTATTGATGCTTATGCAGAGAAGATGGGTATTACTAGAAGTTCTGCAATGAATGTACTTTGTGCTTCTGCGTTAGATAGTCAAAAGGCAGTTGATGGGATTAGTGAATTAATGGAATTTCTTCAAAAAAACGAGGTAAAAACTGAGTGAAAAATTGAAATTTGGGCGATTATGTAATACGCCCCTTGTATAATTGGGGAAAATCAGGTCTAAACCCTTATGTATAAAGGGTTTATGTTAAAAATATTTTGTAGGCAAAAGCCTGTTTGCCTACATTTTGGAGGTGTTTTATTGTCTTTTTTGCGGGATGTTCCTCGATGTAAAATTTTTGGTGAATTTACACCAGAACAGCAACAAGAATATTTTTCATTAGCTCAAAATAAAGTAATTCATAATATAGATACTTTGTATTATTCTGTTTTTTTAGATGAAATTCTTGATAAATTGCAAATTGATTTGATGGTGTCAAAAATGTTGGAAATGAAAAAGCAGTTGCAAGAAGATAGGTCATTAGAATGTGAAGTAGCTGGATTGACTTTACTTCTTAAAAATCATGCTATTTATGGTTTGTGTTTTAGATTAGAAAATTCTTTTGATGTTTGGGTTTCTCATTATTTGCCTAACGGTCATACTCCAAGAATACAGGTTCATTTGCGTTCTGTTGCTTTGTGGTTAGATGGTTCACAAGCTCTTG
>CAMQTJ010000119.1 GCA_947037125.1 uncultured Holdemania sp. | reverse complement strand
AGCAATCCCTAATATCTAGCTTATGAGAAAGAAAAGACCAACACAAAATACGCACTCATATAGTTTCTAGGACATATATTAATGTGAAGTACTTAACTTGCATTGTAACAAAAAGGGATTTACTTATTCAAGTACTATCTCAGATTATTTGAAAATATATCTTGTTTAATTCTTAATGTTTTTGTAAATTTGGCTATTATTACAACAATAAATCTAAATGAAATGGTTAACCATAAAATATTCGTAGGTTTAATAAAATGGTTTGATATAGATAAAAAATATGGAGTCATAGCAACTGTTGATTCAGGTGATTTTTTTCTACATATTAATAATTTAGAGAGCCAAACATTGAGTTTGTCGAAAGGAGTAGCTGTTGTTTTTGAAAAACACATTGATAAATCAAGGAATAGAAATACAGCGAAAAGATGCCGAGAAATACATAAACAACAAGATTGGGAACTCGCACTTTCTTATATAGGTAAATCAGATTGCATAGAGCTTGAGGTCGCAAATCAAGGAGGGATAGGAGGTTTTTATAAAAAGAAAGAACTACAATCGTTTAGTTTAATAGACTTGGTCACACAACAGTTTTTCAAGAATAAAGATGAAAATGAAATAGTAAATATTGTAACAGATTACTTTGATAACAGTCTGAAATTTAAATGTTTTGAAGAATACTGTAGTTGTTTAGAAAATATAATTGTAAGGGATTTCCCTAAAGAGGTCTCAGATAAAATATTGAAAGATATTTTTATGCATTTTGGAAACAATTTGAATAAAGAAATTCTTTTTCAAGTCTGGAGATCTAAAAGTTTTAAGTTTATTTCATATACGGAATTTGAAGAATACGAGATTCCAGAATATGTATTAAATTTATATATGTCTGAAATTAATGTACCTGAATTGAAAAGGATTTCAGGTTTTAGTTTTGGTACAACATTCTGCTCTCAATTTGTGAAACTAAAATTTAATAATATAGAAAGCCTTGTCTCTGTAGAATTAAATGATTTGTATCAATTACTTGAATTTGTAAACAATGATGAAAAGAATAGATTAGAAGAATCTCTTAATAATGCTTATGTTCAGCAATTAACAATAGAATTGATTGTGAAAGCAAAAGAATTAGGGGAGATAAAAAGTAATGAAGATCTAGGTAAGTATAACCAATTAGTTAAGTTTATCCCAAGTACACCTGATCGAAATATTGAAACTGTAATCAATAAGATTATAATTTCAAACTGTTCGGAGTATTTTATTCCAGAATTATGGATAAATGGTATTATTGAAGTAATCTCATTTGAATCTGTTGTAAAACTGTTTTTTGACAAAGAAACAGTGGGTAAAAAAAAGGTTTTGATTCTATCTAAAATCAGTTTAGACCAACAATTCGACCTGCTCAAGGACTACTCGAATAAAGTTGGATTTGTAAAAATATTTGAACTTTTAGAAGAACTTGTAAAAAAAGAAAATTCATTTTGTTGCAGCTTTTGTTTATCAAAGGTGATTTATGAAAGTGATTTTTGGTGCGATAAAAACTGTAACGAATTGATTCATTTGTTTACAGCGTATGTTGATGATAATTGCAGTGATGAAGAAAAATATGTTTTGTATTTTAAAGGTCTAGTTCGAGAAATACCTTTAGATATCCTATGGCAGAGGATTAATTCAATAAATGAAAATGAATGTAAGGAGATTCTTGAAAATCTAAGGATGAATGAGAGTCTCATTACCGAAATACTACAGCGAAAGATTACAGCAAATTCGACTTTTCAAGATTACAATTGGATTTACGATTTAGCAAGAATGTTTTTGAAAGATGCATCTTTTGAAAAGTTCGATCTAAATGTCTTTGATGTTATTGATGGTGTCGATTATTTTAAACTTTGGAAAAATGGTAAAGCAAAATGTTTCCCGAAAGAATTTATATTTAATTATTTAAATGATGATTATGATAGGTATAATCAGCTTGATAAATGGGTTGATTCTAAAGCTATCTTATTAGAAAGAATAATAGAATTTTTGTATTCTTATCTTAGCGAACAAATACAAGTTGAAAATAGACTAACCTTTTATAAACAATTAAATAGTATAAAATATCTGTTACAAATTGATGAGTCTTATTTGTGTAAAATAAGACATTTACGTAGTGCTTTTTATAACTTAATACTTTGGGATTTAGATAAAATTACAGATTTTGACTTTGATGTATTAAAAGGTAAGTTTATATACTTTACTCCCTCTCAACAAGTTCGAATTATTCGAAAACTTTTTTATTTAAAGGAAACAAACCAATTTGATTTTGAAATAAGCAAATTGAATGAGCTTGTTAGGATTGATTTAGATTTATATAATACGAGTGCTATTCTTAACCCTTCTATTTCATTAGATATATCTACTGATTTAATAATTCAAGTTTTGACTTCGTATAATACTTCAAAACGATTTTTACCAGAGAAACAATTTTTAGCTGAGAAACAGTTATTGTCAATTGTTTTGAAGTATTCCCAATATGATAAGAAAAGAAAATTTGAATTCAAAAACTATTTTGAAGCTTGTGAAGGGCGAGAGCTTTATGAATTTAATAGGTCTACTAATGGTGAAATTCGCAAGATTACTTATGGAGAAAATCAATTTTATTATGCAATAGTAATTAAAACTTCTAGGCATAATAATTTTGAGCTAATTAAAGATGCCGTAAAATTGTTACCTAATCGTAAATGGAACAATGAGAATAAATATTGGGAAGTGCCAAGTGAGTATGAGACTCAGATACTTTCTTTTGCAAAAGAATACTGTTTTGTTTTTCATTTTAATGATGATCACTATTATGCAAATAATATTCATTTAACTAAATTTCAGAGGAAAGGTATTCCAAATGGCATTGTTTTTTGTGAAGGTCAATTAGCTGTAAATCATTGTGATATTATTGGAAAAGTTTTTTGGTGGTGTGCAAATAATAAATGTTATAACAAGTGTGAGACGATCCATGCCACAGAAGAGTGGGAGAAATATACGTTGCTGGATTTTTGTAAGATATTGAAGTTTGACTTAGATGAAAATAATAAATATCGCCCTGGTGCTATTTTTTATGGGAATTATTATATATTTGTTGGACTGATAAATCGATTTAATCGACTTTTAGATAAATTATATTGCAACAACTGCCATGAAATTCTTTATCCTATTGAAACTTCTAACTATGCAGCTTATTCTGTCGTTAATTTTCGTTGCGAAAATCCAGCTTGCGATCATAAAGACGTGATATATTTAAATCATTGTTTAAATAAGAAATGTAATGAGATAATTGATAGCAGGGAGTTGAAAAAATGCTCTAATGGACTATATATATGTAAAACATGTGGTTCTTGCTGCTCTCATATTATGCAGAGTAAAAGACTAGAGAGTTTAATTAGTACAGGAGGGGTTATTCATGAAAGCTTAAGGGTAATTGTAAATAAAAAATTGGGGCATTTAGAAAGGGGTGAATTTTTCTGTTATAAATGTGGAAATAAAATGAAAGAAATAAACCCTAATATTTTCTTTTGTCCTGATTGTAATGTCAAATACGATAGGGTTAAATACACGTTTAATCGTTCCCACAACTCATCGATGAAGAAAAAAATAGATAATTGAGAAGTCTTTTCTCAATTATCTATTTTTTATATATTATAATTTAGATATCTAAATTACACCGTACAGCACGTTAGTGCAGGCACTAAATTGCGATCGCCGAAAGCATTATCGATACGTCCAACACTTAGCCAGAATTTATTCTCTCGAAGGTATTCTAGTGGGTAGATGGCTTTGCTGCGAGGGTAGGCAT
>CAMQTJ010000118.1 GCA_947037125.1 uncultured Holdemania sp. | reverse complement strand
CAAATAAGGATAAAGAAAAAGAAAGTGGCAGTGGATTACCGATAAACAGTAAGCCGGATATGTCACCAGGAGTTTCTACATCAGTGGTTAGTAAACCACCAAAGAAAGAAGAGCATAAACCAAAACCTAAGCCTACAAGACCAAAAGATGACGAAAATTCAATATCAAATGGTATGAATAATCAACTTGGTAGTGGAAGTGGAAGTTGTGATATTAAATCAGATAAATACTATGATTTTGCAGTAGCATGTGTTGAATATAGTGAAGAATGGGAAAAAGATATAGCTGCATTATGCAATGAATTATATATAAAATATACAAAAAAATTTGATAGCAAAGAGCTTGTAGCGATTAAAAATACTATTCATGAGTTACTAATTGAGGGGATTAGTCTAAAAGACGTAGAATATGTAAAGAAAAAATGTGAAGAATATGAAAAGTTAATGCCTGTAAATGGGCAAATTGTTAGCGATAATATTCGTGTTGCTGGGATGAGTTTTGTATCGTTAAACGGAATTGATTTAGTAAATGTATTTTCTGTAGAAAGTGATGGATTAAATGTTAAGTTTACTATGGTAGAAATGATTTTAGGCAGTTTCCATACTAAAGTTTTGGAGGTTAAAGTTGGCATTCCACTTGTTATTGTTTCGGAAAAAATAGATTTTAAACTAGAATTATATACTGTTTTTGCTAGTGTTCAATTTAGAATAATAGATACAAAGCATCTTAAACTTGATGCAGGTATTTCAATATCACTAGGGGTTTCGGCGGGCTTTTCATTTGATATACCTACTGAAACAATATCAATATTATGTTATATTGGACTTGGTTTAGGTGCTAGTGTTCTACTTCAAGTAATCCTTTGATTATAAAAATTAATGTTTGTTTTTATAAATATTAAATTACATTAAATATACCATAAATTTAAAACATTATTATTAATTACAGAAAATCTAAAGAAATGGAGAAAATTATGAGAAAATTTGTCATGTATAATCTAATATATATATTTTTATTATTTATTTATTGTTGTTTAAATATTGACATAAATATCAATTTGGATGCGAATATTTTATTGGTTATTATATTTATGGGAGTATATATATTTATTGTAACTTACCTAATAGATAAAGAGTTAGTAACTGAAATGTTGACAAAAATATTAGGAGGAAAAGCGTTATTTATGATATGGTTTTATAACTATTTATTTATATTTGCATTTGTTATTTCCATGATTATTATGACATTTGATGTTGTAATTAACATGGATTACGAAATGATCTATCCGTCATTAATACTGCTAATTTTTGGAATTTATGGAATAAAAAATTTTAAATCTTACTATCCAATCTACAAAAAAATATGTGTAAGTAAAAATTATAAAACTGAAATGATTGAAAAAGTGTATTTGCATTTTTCTAAATTAGGGTCTATTATATTTTTATTATTTACATTAAGTGGTTTAATCAATAAATTTAAGTTTTCATTAAAAGTGGATGATTACATAGGTACATACGTTTCTATAGTATGTTGTGCTATATGCTGCATACTGTATAAAAGGTATAAACAAATTATTTTAAATAAATCTGCATTAGAAACAAACATACATGAGTTTAACAATGTTGACTATGATATTAAGCTGAAAAAATATGTTAAGTTTTATAAAATAATAAAGTTAGTACTTGTTATTTATTGTATTCCGATGTCAATTTATATGTTCCAGCCAAATGCTGATTTAAGCGTTATAATTCAAGGAATAGGTTCATACTTAATCTTATTGTTTTTTCTACATAATAAAATAAAAAAAATTAAGATTAAAATGCACAATAATAACGATTCAACAAAAAGTTAAATATATGAAAAAATTAGAGTGTAATTTGAAATAGATGTAGCTATATTTTAGGTAATATATATGCTCATAATAAATTAAGTTTAACTCAAGTATTTATGATGGTTGCGTAAAAAAATGGCGAAACATATACATTTATTTTAAGTAATTGTTGGTTTTACACTTTTCGTGACAATGTTTATTTAAGGAATGTAAAATAACATTGTAACATCAAATAAGTCAAATTACGACTTATCTAGTATTAAGAAAATAACAGAAATGTTAAATAGATAAAAGGAGAAAGAAATGTTTAAGAAATTAACAAAAAAGTCAATGGTGTATATTCAATGGTGTAGTGTTATTGTAGCAGTTTCACTTGTTATATTTACATTTTCATTTAGTTTAGTAATGTTTAAAAATTTTAATAATGTGTACATTTCAATAGCAATAGTAATAGCGAATATAATTAACGGCTTAGTAGCTATGATCTTTATGTGGTTGCACTTTTATAGCAAAAAAGAAAACAAAAGAATGGAGAATTATAAAGAGTTGTGATATTAACCCAGATAAATACTTTGATTTTGCAGTAGCATGTGTTGAGACTCTAGAAGTTTCAACAGTAATAATTGAAACTGGTGGAGAGATAATTACAGATACTAGAGTGCTTAAGGCAATTACTGATTCGGGAGCAAACCTTATTAAATCGGCAAAATCAGGAAGTGTATTTCAAGTTACAAAAAGTAGTACTAAATTATTAGTTAAAACATTAGAAAGTTTCGGGGCTAAAACAATATCAATTGCAAAAAAGGCAGGGGCAGCAGTTACGGTTGTAGCATTTGGTGTTGATGTGATTATAGATATTGCTAGTGGAGAAAATTTAGCTGAATCAATAATTAAAAATGGAATAATGTTTGGAATAGGGGCGGTAGTTGCGTATGGATGCGTTTGGTATGGAGCGCCTGCGATACTTACACTAGTGGCAGTTGGTGCTGCAACATCATTTGGTGAATTTGTATACAATAATTTAGGGATTGGTAGATATATAATCGATGTGATTTTTGGAGAAGGTAAAGAGGAACATGTTCAAGTAGGAGATATAAAACCTATACCGTCAAGACCCGTTAATTAAAATGATTAACAATTATATACAAAGGTCAGGTAAATTAATTAATAACTAATTATATGAAAAGGAAATATATATGGGAGTTCAAATAGAGAAAAAAAAAGGCATAGATTATTGCAAAATAAAAGGATATAGCATTATAAAGATAAATGAAAAAATTTTTTAGTTGATGCAATGACAGGGTTTTTAGGTGGAAATATTAAATTTATTACTTTTTTATATCCTAGATTAGCAGCAGAGATAAAATATTATGACATTATAAAAAAGAAAAAACACACTCGTTCACCGATGAGTGTTAGTACACAGCTGTTGGTATTACTATTAGGGTTATACGTAAAAAATATGAGTTTTTTTAATGAGGATAATATGAACAAGTTTGTGATTTCTACTGAAAATTACATATCATTTATGTTAGTTATATTATCAATCATATTTATTTTTTTGATATCTAAATATATTAAGTCAACTAGATTAAAAAGAATAACAACAGCATTAAGCGAAGAAATTAAATTTGACTATGAAATGACATTTAAATTAACTTCAAAAGATAAAAATAAGACTAAAATTTTAGCGATTTTATTATACTCCTTTATAGTTGTCTTTTATATATTAGCTATTATTACATTTTTTGTATTTGATAATTATTTCGTTTGGGTTGTTATGACATTAATTTTATGTTTTATTTTCCTCCCATCAGGAAATATCGCAATGAGTAGTATGGAAGTCAGCGTTAAGAAAAATAATCAAAAGTAAAGCAAGAACTAAAATTTCATGTAATGAAAGAGTATTTATACGTTTAAAAAGAGTCGCTAAAACGGGATGGTGCTGAAAAAGTACAGTGTGTAAATTACTCTATTTAATGAAAACCTATTATGATAAATTAAATAGAGTAATCACTGTAGAAGATGCTTTAGGATATATGACACAAACTAAATATAATAATTTAGGGTTA
>CAMQTJ010000117.1 GCA_947037125.1 uncultured Holdemania sp. | reverse complement strand
GGTTGGTTCAAATAACACTAGTGAAACTATATCATTAATTAAAAATATCGAACATTTAAATGTTACAGGTCTTATGCTTGTAACACCTTACTATAATTGTCCAAATAAAGAGGGGTTGTTTCAACATTTTTATACAATTGCTAAAAGTACAAATAAATTAATAATGCTTTATAATATACCAAAAAGGAGTGGTGTAGAACTTGATGGTAAAATAGTAATTAAATTAGCGAATACATGTCAAAATATAGTTGCCTTAAAACAGGCAAGTATGAATGATAAAGATACATTAGAAATAATGACCAATACTAATTTACTTATATACAGTGGTGATGACTGCAATTTACTTGATCACCTTAATTTAGGTATGGATGGTATTGTTTCGGTTGTAGGGCATCTGTATTCATATTTAATTAAGCAAATAATGTTTAAGCATTCATTTAATATAGATTGTATTAGTGAAAATAAACAACTTAAAGATATATCGCTTATAACGTTTTTAAATTCTAGTCCTAGTGATATTAAATATATGCTTAGTTATTATCATTTTTGCGAACCATATGTTCGACTGCCTTTATCGATGCTTGATGAAGATCAAAGAAAAGTGGTTGATAGTTTTTTGGCTAAAAATGATGGTTAGAGTTAAAATATTTGAAGAATCTCATGAATTAGACTTAATGGATGATATAAATTCATTTTTAAAAGATTTTGAAAAAAAAGAAATAATTGATATTAAATATTGTAGTTCTAATTACATGGCTGAAGAACAAATCTATAGTTTTAGTGCAATGATAATTTATTGCATAGAATAAAATACCTTGTTCATACTAATTATGAAGAGGTGATTAAAATGGAAAATAAAATTAAATGTAATGTTAGTAGCTGTACACACAATGTAAATTGTCGATGTGATGCGAAAGATATTGAAGTTAATTGTAATTGCTGTAATTGTGCAAGCACAAGTGAACAAACTTTATGTAAAACATTTGTTAAGAAAATTATTGAATAGTTATATTAAATACTCTTTTAGTTATAAAAGAGTATTTTTATTTATGTTTTAGTATTTTTGATTAAATTATAATTTATTATTAGCTATAAAAATCTATTACGAGGTAGTTTTTACTTTAGAAGATAAGCGATATGTGTTACAATATTGATGGTGATAAAATGAAAAAAATAATTTTAGTAATGTTATTAATGATAACATCAGGATGTTCTACAAAAACTGTTGATAGTGATGTTGAAAAAATGTCTAAATATAATTCTCTATATGTTGATTGTTTAAATAATGCAGATTTTAAGCTTAAATCAGATAATTTTAATATTGAATTAGATTTTACACAGACGGACAATGGATATAACTATTATATCGTTATTGATGAACCAAAAGTTGCAATGTACGATGTTGAAGCAATTGTTGTTGAAAATTTAATGAATTATAATGAAATAGATATGATGCCAACTGTTGGTATATTTGAAAGTGGTGAGTATAATCTTGTCCCATATCAAACAAATAAACAAAATAATTTCTACGGTGGCATTGTAATTAGTGGTGATACATTGGTTGAAAATGTTGATCTTTATGCACTTGTTACATGGAAAGATGTTACAATGACTAAGCAATTTAAAGAATATATTTTGATTACAGACGCTGTAAATAAAGTAGATGTAGAAGAAAAAGTTCAAGTAAATGAAATTGATAAAATAGATAATGAAAGTACTAATGGTTAATTATGGCAAGTAGAAAAAAACAGTCGTTTATAGCAGGAGCCTTAACTTCTTCTGCAGGTATATTTATATCAAAAGCATTGGGGCTATTTTATGTAGTTCCTTTTGTTGCTATGGCAACACAAGAAAATATGGGTTATTATTCAGCGGCATATAGTCTTTACGATATTATATTGACAATTAGTAGTGCAGGAATTCCATTTGCAATTGCTGCTATGGTAGCTAAGTATAGTATGAAAAATGATTATAAAACAGTGTTGTTGGTCAGAAAATTATCAATGTCATTATTACTTTCGACAGGATTTTTAATGGCTGTTGCAGTATTGATGTTTGCAATGCCTTATGCCAAATTTGTAAGTACACAAGATGCTAGTATCGAATATATTACAACACTTAAAAATGTAATTAGTTGTTTATCACTTGCTATCTTTCTTGTGCCATTTTTATCTGCATATCGTGGATATTATCAAGGTTTAAAAGATTTTAAATCTTATAGTTTATCACAAGTTTTAGAACAGTTCACAAGAGTTGCATTATTACTAATTCTTGGGGCATTATTTGTTTATGTTTTACAACTTGATTCAATTTGGGCAGTATATATGGGTGTTATCTCTACAGGGATTGCAGCTGTAATTGCCATTTTATATTATTTTTATCATGATACAAAAAATTTCAAGCAAATTAAGCTACTTGCGAAACAACAAACAACTCCAGCAGTAGATAAAAAAGCAATTTTAAAGGAATTGATTTGGTTTGGTACTCCATGTATGCTTGCTGCTATTTTAGGTAATAGTATGAATTTTGTAAATATGTTATTTTTTCAAAGACAAATGACAAGTATTAGTTCAAATGTAAGTCCTGAAGAAGCTTCATATATATTTGGTATTATGATGACAAATGTTAATAAGCTTACATCTATTCCTCAAGTATTAGCGATTGGTTTTTCTACAGGTATTGTTCCTTTTTTAACTGTTTATTTAGAAAAAAAGGATTATGTAAAACTTAGAAAAAATATTTTATCAGCATTATCAACTGTAACATATATTGCTGCACCTTTATGTTTTTGTTTATTTGCATTAAGTGATCCAATTTATTATATTATGTATGGTGCAAAAGATTTAGTTTTAGGTTCTGAAATACTTGCTTATAGTAGTTTATATGCCTTTGTAAGTACTATTTCACCGATTACAACAAACATTATGTTATCTTTAAGATTTAGAAAGAAATCATTATTTTATTTACTTTTAGGTTTTATATCTAAATTTATTTTATTCTTTATCATGATGGATTTATTTGGTTATACCGGAGCGATTACATCGTCTGTAATCACTTGTATTTTTGTTATCTGTTTAAACCTTAGTTATGTAAAAAAACGCTATAAAGTTAGTTATAAGCCTCTTTTAAAAGTATTTATTTCAGTATGTGCTGGTTTAATTTCAATGAATGGTGTTTTTGTATTATTAAGATTAGTTAATTTTACTGTAATTGATTATCCGCAAATTATTGGTGTATTTCAATTAGCAGTTTATGGAATAGTAGGAATTTTAGTTTATTTTATGACTACAGCTATTTTTAATACTCCACAAAAAATATTTAATATGAGTCTTGTGAAAATGATAAATAAAGTAAAGGGAAAATAATATGGAAAGATTAGATAAAATACTAGCACATACCGGTTTTGGTACACGTAAAGATGTGAAAAAAATAATCCGTAAAGGACTTGTGAGTGTTAATGGTGAAATAATTAAAAAAGATGATTTTAAAGTTGATGAAATAAATGATGAAATCTATATTGATAATATGGAAGTTAATTATTCAAAATATACATATATAATGCTTAATAAACCAAGTGGTTATTTAAGTGCAACTTGTGATGAAATGCATGCGACTATATTTGAATTAATTAATGATCCAAGTACAGGAATGTTTCCAGTAGGTAGACTTGATATTGATACTGTTGGTTTATTATTAGTTACGAATAATGGTCGTCTTGCGCATGAATTATTATCTCCTAAAAAACATGTCGATAAAAAATATTTTGTTAAGATTACCAATAAATTAAGTGATGAGCATATTAAATTATTAGAATCAGGTATTACAATTAACGACGATGAATTGTGTCTTGGTGCAAAAGTTGAAATAATTGATGATAATTCTCTATATTTAACAATTCGTGAAGGTAAATTTCATCAAGTAAAGAAAATGATGTTTGCATGTGAGAGCGAAGTTACTTTTTTACAAAGAGTTGAAATGGGTCCTTTAGTT
>CAMQTJ010000116.1 GCA_947037125.1 uncultured Holdemania sp. | reverse complement strand
GTTTGTTTCGTTTAGCGCTTGTATATAATACCAATTTACAACACCTTTGTCAACAATTTTTCGTATTTATTTTTTCATTTTTATTTTTATTTATCTTTATCTTCTATATCCCCTTATTTTAAGGCTTTTATAACTTTATTTATCTTTTATTTTTCAATATTTAATTATAAGTTTTCATGCTCGTGAAATAACCATTAACTATTATTAAGAATTTAAAATAATATATATAATATTTTTATTACATTTAAATATTTAATATACTCTAAATATATTTATAATTCTATATCCATCAAACTAAGATATGTGTCAATCCCTTTTTGCAAAACTAATTCATCAAAGTTAAATTTCGAATTATGTAGCGGATAGTCACTATCTGTCCCCAAATACATAAATAACGACTTGCACTTAGTTGCATAAAAGGAAAAATCCTCTGCAATTTTAAATGGCTTTTCAAAAATTATAAAATCATCAGATTCACTGTGTATTGATTTCAATTTTTCAAATAATATTTTATCATTGATTAGTGCCGGATAACCTTCGCTATATACAAATTTAATTTGGCATTCATTTAACTTCTCTATTTTTTTAATTTCCAATACAGTCTGCTCTATCATATAATTAAATATTTCATCACTAAAGCTTCGATAACTCCCTTGAAGTACACAGCTATTCGGCAAAATATTTCTCACAGTACCTGCATGAAAATTACCAAATTTTAAGACGGTGAATTCATCTTTTGATATTTTAGCTTCCATTTCATACAATTTTTGAATAAGCTTTGCCCCAATATATATTACGTCAACACCATTCTCTATTTGAGCACTATGACATCCTTGACCGGTAATTGTAATATCTACTTCACTTGCCTTAGCCATAAACTTTCCTTCTTTACATCCAATTTTACCAATTATTAAATCAGGATAAAGATGAATTCCGAATATTGCTTCTATATTATAGTCTTCAAATATTCCACTATCACAAATATTTTTAGCACCACCTTTGGTTTCTTCAGATGGTTGAAATATCAATACAATATTATTATTGTATTGATGCGTTTGTCTTGTATCCATTTCTTGTGCGAATCCCAAAAGAATAGCCATATGCCCATCATGCCCACATGCATGCATGATCCCGTCATTTTTTGAACAGTAATCAATATTATTATTTTCTTCTTTAATAGGTAGCGCATCCATATCAGCTCTAAATGCAACACTTTTAGAATAACCTTTATCAAAAAATGCCACTACTCCTGTGCCAGCTATTTTTTGTGTAGAACAATTAAGTTTTGACAATACATTTAAAATATATTTTTGTGTTTCGAATTCTGTATAACTCAATTCTGGTATTTGATGCAAATCTCTTCTTATTTGCTTAGCATTATTCATATTTTTCTCCATTAACTTCTCAAACCTCTAATTAAATAAACACATACCAAAGTACAATTCTTTAAAAATTAAACGTCAAATTTAATTACTTCATATAACATTATAGATACATCATTATGTTAATACAATGTGAAATTTCTTTTTCTATTTACATTTTCATTATTTGAATTAAAATATAACTATACAATTAGGAGATCACATGAAAAATATATTATACAAATTAAAAAAGCATTTAAGAAAATGCTATGGTACTGACCAACTAAATACTTTCTTTTTAACTTTATCGGTTATATTGTTTGTAATAAATTACTTTACAAGGAATCACTTAGCTAGTTTTTTCATTCAATTAATACTATTACTTACAATTTTTAGATCATTATCTACAAATATTTGGTCTAGACAAAAAGAAAATAAAATATTTTTATCAAAAACTAAGAAAATTCGTAATTTTTATTTAATAACTAAAAAACAATTTAATGATAAAGATCATAAGTATTTCGCTTGCCCTTCATGTTCTAGAATCACAAGAGTTCCAAAAGGAAAAGGTAAAATCGAAATTAAATGTCCGCATTGCAAACAAATTTTCGATAGAAAGAGTTAAGAATGAATATATTATTAAAATATTTAATATTTATATTTGTATCTCAATTTTTATTCTCGCTAATATTTAGTTTTCCATCAATTGCAATAGTTATTTTTATTGCTTTTATCTTTTTTACCACATTCAAAATGAGACAGTTAACTTCAAAAAATAATATTAACCATTATAATACAAATGCAAAAAATAAAAATAATATTATCGATGTCGAATTCACACAAAAAGATATAGAATAGTTATTCTTGATTTAAATATTGAACACACATAGAAATAAATTGTCTATTAGTTGCTTTTGATTTTTCATAATCAATTGTACCTTTAAAAAAATCATATAAATTAGTAATTGAATCATTACTAAATGCTGACTCAATGCATCTTCTTATTGATTTTTCTACAGCACTTGAAGTAGTATTAAATTCATTTGCTATGGCTGGATATAATTCCTTACTAAAACTTTTTAGATATTTTCTATTTTCTAGACTTATTTCAATGGACTTTTGAATATAGTAAAATCCATTAACACTACTTGGAATTCCCAATAGATAAAGTAGTTTATTTATTTTAGCTAATATTTTATCTTCTTTTGATCCATCATGTCCTCCACTAATCTCAAATATCATCAATAGCATTTTATCAAGATTATATGGTTTTACAAAACAATTTGTAATATGATATGATGAGATTAGCGCTAAAATATCTACATTTAATTTTTCACAACAGCCTATCACTGTTATATTCTTTTTATAACATGAGTCTAATAAGTCAAAAAAAGTTTGTTCTTTAATCAAAAATTCATTCAATTCTACAATTATAACATCTGTTTTTTCGCAATTAATTTTTTTAAGACAATTAATATAACTATTTTCAATAGTAATTTCGATATGGTCGTAAATAATTGTACGCAATACTGACCCCTTAACATTTTGACACGCTAAAACATTGAACATAAAAACCCCTTTTCATGTCCTATCCCTAAACACGAGTATATTATATATTAATTTATTCATATTTTAGTCGAAATACGTCGATTTTCGTTATTTTATTTATTATTAAATTCTAAAAAAAAAGACGTTAGTCTTTTTTTTTAGAAACTTTACCAAAAATATATTAAAATTGATTATTTTTGATCTTTTTTAATTATGTTCCTTAATGCTTCGATAGCAACTTTAATTGCAATCTCAGTATCATGAGATTGTGGATTATCTAACCCAAGTTTAGATCTTTCTTGATTAGCTACTACTAAAAAGCATGAACCACAACGAACTTTTAAATATGATGCAACTACAAATAATGCTGCTGACTCCATTTCAGAAGCTAGACAACCTAATTTACACCAAGCATCCCACTTTTGAACTAATTCAAAACTATTAGGTAATGATTCAGGGCGATGCTGTCCATAAAAAGCATCTTTGCATTGAACTACCCCTGTGTGGTACGATTGTTCAAGTGTACAACACGCATCAACAAGCGCATTAGTAACATTTAAATTAGCAACAGCTGGAAATTCAATAGGTGCATACTCTTTACTAGTACCCTCAAATCTAATTGCAGCTGTAGCAATAACAACGTCCGAACTTTTAACATCAACATTCATCCCACCACATGTTCCTACACGAATAAATGTATCTGCACCGCAAGCCACAAGTTCTTCCATCGCAATTGACGCTGAAGAGCCACCAATACCTGTTGATGTAACACTTACCATAACTCCATCAAGGTATCCTGTATATGTTACAAATTCTCTACTATCAGCTACTAAAGTAGCATTATCAAAATATTTCGCTATTTTCTCACATCTTTTTGGATCACCGGGTAAAATTACATACTTCCCAACTTCACCTTTTCCAACACCAATATGATATTGTTTCCCACTTCCTTGAGCATAATCAATCATAAATCATACCTTCTTTCTAATTACATTAACATTATATCAAATAAATGTTGAAAAGTATTTATAAGTATGGTATTATTTCTAAGCATTAAACGGCTCGTTGGTGAAGCGGCTTAACACAGCGCCCTTTCACGGCGTCACTCACGGGT
>CAMQTJ010000115.1 GCA_947037125.1 uncultured Holdemania sp. | reverse complement strand
ATTGTCTGTTTTGTTTGTTTCGTTTAGCGCTTATATATAATACCAATTTACACCACCTTTGTCAATGCTTTTTAGCTTTTTATTTTTTTATTAAACTTTTATGAAGGTATTATATTTTTTTTAATATTATTTATAATAAGTTATTCATTTTTACCGTTGTTTTAATTAATTTTAGGTGATTTTATTTTCACATTAAAAAAAATTCAATATTCTATAAGTCACACTAAAGTTTATAAAAAAAAATTGTACCGCCTATAAGCAATGATTAATAAAAAATAAAAATAATATTTACACTAAAGACATTAAAGTAACACTATTAAATTTTTTATACATTATACATTTTTGTTTATCATTGATTTTTAGATGAAAAGTTAATACGAAAGTCAAACATATGTACTAATAAACAAAGTTTTTTGTTAAATTTTATTCATTTTGATAAGAATATCATAATCAACACGATAAAATTAAACGTATTTTAACATAATAAACAAATTAATAATTAAGTAATCAGTCACAATTAATACTATTTGTTTTGAGGACAAATTAAAGATATTTGTTAATTATAATGTTCTAAAATGATATTTTTAAAATAGTTCGTTATTTTATTTTTTTTGAATACCATAAGCCTTATGTTACATGTTATTTTAGCAAATTTCATGATTAGATTTCTTGTGCATTCGTAATTAGTTTTTTTATAAGATAGAGTCTTCTATTAATGATAATACATACGATGTACTAGCTTTATTTTTATCTTAAAATAAATTATTAAATATTAATCAACAAAAGAATAAGCCTAGATTTAAATTAAAGTCTTACCGCATTTATAATAATATCCTAATTATATGCAGTGAATTAAAAAAACGTTATTTTTATTTAACTAAATAGATATAAAAGTACATCTTTTGGCTTAAACTATTTCATTTTATTTTTTTTAATAATAATTATAGTTTCATAAAAAACACACAGAATTAATTAATATATTTATATATTATTAATATTTTCTGTATAATTGAGATTTAAATTTTATTATTCGTTATTAATATAAGTAAAGCAATACCTAGAATAAACTATAAGTATACATTATTGATGTATTATCTAATAGAGGTGATATAATGTTAGGTTCAAATATAAAAAAAATAAGAAATAATAGGAAACTGACGCAAAATCAGTTAGCGCAACGAATAGGCGTTAGCAAGCAAACTATAAGTAATTGGGAAAATAATAATCAAAAACCAGAACTAGATACATTTGTTGCATTAGCAAAAGATTTACAATGTAGTACAGACTACCTATTGGATTTTTCTAAAATCGAAGAAATAAATAGAAATAACAATTGCGTCTATATTGATTTAGATAAAGTTCCTCTAAAATGGCAAAAACATATAAAAGAAACAACTGAACAACTTATATATACAATTAGTGAAGACCTGGAATAACCATCTCTTTTTTAAATTAACTCATTTGATATAAAAAAACAAATGATTTAATTATTAAATTAAACTTCATTTACGAAAGGAGGTATTTTATAAATGATGAATATGTATACTATGTAATTTCAGAAACATACTTCTTAGTATTCAAGTTGATCAATGAATTAATTTAATTATTTAAGTAATAAAAAGGCAATTATCGTCACATATGTAGATGATACATTAACCAACAAAATTAAGTTACAAAAATAGAGAGATAATCATCCGTGATTTTCTCTTTATTATTATCAATTATCTTTATTTTTAGGATATTAATTACACCTATTAAAATAAAAATAACACTATTATATTAACTGTTACCAAAAGGTGAATTAACAATTAACTTTTTTAGTACATATCAATGCTTATTAAGAATATATTTTCTATCAAATTCTATAGCTCTTATATGTAATTTTTTAATATTATTAGTGTTACACAAAAATTAAATTACCTAATTTGTATCGATTTTTTTCATATAAGAAATTGATTGTTATTATTTTAAAACAAATAACTTAGTTATGACATAATGAAAAATAATTAATCAAATTTTAAATTTTTCGCTTTAAGATAGACACGAAAATTAATCGTGCAGATGATATAAGCGCCCTATATTAAACTAAGCAAATAAGTAAAGATATATTTATGAAAAGGATTAACAATATATATAAAAAAATTTACTACCTATTAAATGGGGTATTAAATAATAATTATTACTTGTCAAAAGTAGAGAATTAACATATATATCTGTTACAAATAATTGAAGGAAATATATCTATTGAATATGATAAATGTTTATGCATAAAAGAAATATTTAATAAATATGTAGTGGAATATCATATTATGGATCCGTGAATTTAACGATTTCAAGTACGTTCTTTATGTGTATAAGTTTATAATATAATTTGATTTTCTTAAAAAATAAAGAAATTAGTATTTTAAAATACTGAAGATAAGAATATTATAAGGATGATGCATAATTTTCAAAAAAAGTTAAAAGTTTCTAAAAAGTGTATAGGGCACTATATTTGGTGAAAATCATATATTGTGCTTTTTTCATGTTTGAATCCGATAGTTTATGTCATCATTACAAAATAAAAATTGCAATTTCTAAATCTATTTCAATTCGTATAAACATTATCATTGCTCTTTAGTTGTTAAATGGTATTATTCGGTTTTTAATGGTCTCATTATTCATATAAAAATCTGTTCTCTTTTTATTTATTGTGTGTGTGAAAACCACAATCTCCTTTATTACACTTGATGAAAATTCACTAATTAAGTCTTCAAGATTTGAATTGGCTATTTCTATTGTGGTATCACTATAAAATAGATCAAGCTTTATTTTAAAATTAATTAAAGTTTCAAACTATTTACTGATACTTAACATAGGATTTAATTTATTATAATGCATATACATAGCAAGTGTGAGATTGTATTTTTTTTAATGTAGGGGTCGAATAAATATTTATATTATTATTTATCATCTTCAGTTTCAACTTTCACGTTCTCTTCTTTATTCTTAAATCATAACCAATAAAAAAATTTCAAAACATAATATTCTTTCTTTCTTTCATCAGCCTTTGCGATTTCACTTGAAGTCATTGATTTTTCTCGCTTAATTGGTTTGTAATCATTCACGGACGAAACGAACAGCAGTAATTTTTCTAGTCAATTCTTAAATAAATGTAACTTGCCTACGATACAAAAACAATTTAGAAATATATGCTTTGCAAATATACGATAATTCTACCACATATCTATCACAAAATATTTTACCTTTTTTCTTTCATCTATATAAGTTTTTCTAAATTGCTTTTAAGTTTTTATTTACTTCATTGATACAAATACATCAACGTAATGACCTTCTAGTACAAAACACATAATTATCAATGATGAGTTACAACTTTGTCAGATATTGAATATTTATTGCAAAAGATGAGAATGTTTCGTTAGCGAACTTCAGATTATTAAAAATATAAGACGAAAGATCTAATCTAAATATTATTACGCTTATAAATGAAGGATTATTATCATAAAATTTATTGCGGCATGCATCACAGATGAATCTACGAGCTGTATAATTAACGAAACATGGTGTATGAGTTGTGAGTGAGTGATGTAGCTTCTTTATGTATAGCCTTTTATCGTTGTATTTTCAAAAGCACAATACGGGTATTAATGTAGATTAAATGAATTTGATAGAACCCTATAAACCATCAGATTTATGAGCAATAGAATTGTCATCCCATATGATAATTGAAGATTAAATAATCAAAAAAAATAAGTGCCACTTAAAGAAGCAGGTTGAGTAAATAAGCTCATATTGCTATACCTACTTTAATAATATAGGAATACATAACTTAAAACCTCGCTTTCCTTTGTTTATAATACTAAAATACACCGAATTAGTTAAACCTAAATATTTCTAAATTAATCTAACTGACCATCAGACTCCACAAGGTGTAAAATAGCTCTCAGAAATGTTCAATGTATAGACAATTAGTTTTATAGGGCTTGGAACTGAATGATATATGTATGAAGTTATTTTATTCATTATTTGCTG
>CAMQTJ010000114.1 GCA_947037125.1 uncultured Holdemania sp. | reverse complement strand
CCAAGTTAGTTTGTTGCTTAATTAGTAGAAACCCCAGTTAAGTTTGGGGCACCATTTATCATTTGTAAGTGTATTTTTAACGTTTATTACTGTTTTATTATTTAAATTATTAACAAACACTAAAATTGCAATTAATCTATCATAGCGTCATAATATATTGCCTAAATACATTATAAAACAAGCTTTTTTAGATTCAATATTCATATTTATACTTATTGTAAACCAACCAATTTTATTCCCACTCGATAGTTGCAGGTGGTTTACTCGTAATATCATAAACTACACGGTTAATGTTCTTAACTTCATTTACGATTCTTACAGATATTTTATTTAATACTTCATACGGTATTTTTGCCCAATCAGAAGTCATTCCATCAATTGATGTTACAGCTCTAATTGCAATTGTGTAATCATAAGTTCTTTGATCACCCATTACTCCAACTGATCTAATATCTGGTAGACATGTAAAGTATTGCCAAATATCACGTTCTAAATTAGCTTTTGCTATTTCTTCTCTTAAAATTGCATCAGATTCTCTTACAATTTCAAGTTTCTCTTCAGTTATTGCACCAAGCACTCGTATTCCAAGCCCTGGACCTGGAAATGGTTGTCTCCATACCATCGCTTCAGCTAAACCTAACTCTATCCCTAATGCTCTTACTTCGTCTTTAAACAGAGTATTTAATGGTTCAATTAATTTGAAATCCATATCTTCAGGTAATCCACCAACATTATGATGAGATTTAATTGTTTGTGCTGTTTTTGTACCACTTTCAATAACATCTGTATAAAGCGTACCTTGTGCTAACCACTTGATATTTTCCCCATCAGATATTTTTTTCATTTCTTCATCAAAAGTATAAACAAATTCATTACCTATTATTTTACGCTTTTGTTCAGGATCACTAACACCTGCAAGTTTAGATAAGAATTTTTCACTTGCATCAATCTTAACAACATTGATTTTCATGTTATCTGCAAACATTTCCATTACAGATTCAGCTTCACCTTTTCTTAATAAACCATGATCAATAAACATACAAAATAATTTATCTCCAATAGCTTTATTTAATAATGCAGCAACAACTGAAGAATCAACTCCACCTGATAATGCAAGTAATACTTTATCATCACCAACTAAGTTTTTTATCTTAGATACTTGTTCATCTACAAAACTGTTCATGCTCCAATCATTACTTGCTTTACATATTTCAAAAGCAAAGTTTTTAAGCATATCCAGTCCAAAATCAGAATGACGCACTTCTGGATGAAATTGTACTGTATAAATTTGTTTTTCTACATTACTAGTAGATGCGAAACCACATGTTTCACTAGAAGCATCAACTATAAATCCTGGAGCAAGTTTAGATACTTGATCTCCATGAGACATCCAAACTGTTTGTTGTTTTGGTAAACCCTTAAATAATAATGAATCGTTATTAATTTCAATTGTTGTACTACCATATTCTTTAGTTTCACAACCTTTAACATCTCCACCATTCATATAGTGAGTCATTTGCATTCCATAACATATTCCTAAAATAGGTAAACCCATTTCAAAAATCGCTGGATCACATTTAAAAGCATTTTCATCATAAACACTATTTGGTCCACCACTAAAAATAATACCCTTAACATCTTTTAAAGCAATAATTTCTTCTACACTTATTGTGTGATCGTGCAATTCACTATAAACACCAAATTCACGAATACGACGTGCAATTAACTGATTATACTGACTACCAAAATCTAAAACTAATATTTTATCTGCCATTGTTTTCTCCTAATATTATAAGAAAGTGAATTGATTAATCAATTCACTTTCTTTGTTATATATTATAATGCTATTTAGATAAAAAGTAAACAATAAATATTATATCTAATATCCAAATAATTGGACTGATTTGTTTAAACTTACCAGCACCAGCTTTTGCAGCAGTAAATGCTATAAATCCAATCGCAATACCATCTGAAATTGAATAACATAAAACCATTGAAATAACAGTAATAAATGCAGGAGCTGCATTTGTAAAATCATCCCATTCGATTTGTCCTAATTGTTGAGACATTAAGATACCAACAACAATTAAAGCAGGAGCAGTAACAGCTGATGTAACAACACTTAAAAGTGGACTAAAGATTACTGCTAAGAAAAACATAATACCTGTAACACATGCTGTAAGACCTGTTCTACCACCTGCAGCAACACCTGAACCAGATTCAACAAATGATGTTACAGTTGAAGTACCAAGACATGCACCAACTACAGTTCCAATTGAATCGGCTAATAAAGCTTTTTCAACATTTTCCATTTCACCATCTTCATTAACTAAACCAATACTATTTCCAACAGCAACAAGCGTTCCTGCAGTATCAAAAAAGTCAACAAATACAAAACTAAATAATACTACTAAAATTGTAGGTTGTGCAAATAATTCACTAAATCCATCAACAAATGCAAACGCTGTAGGCATAGCAAAATCAAATGATACTAAACCTGTTGGAAGTGTTGGCATATTTGGTACACCCATTAATGAACATATTACTCCAACTACAGCCGTTGATACTAGTCCCCAAAATACAGCAGCAGGAACTTTTTTTGATAATAATATTATTGTAACTAATAAACCAAATACTGCAAGCAACACAGATGGATCTTTAATATTTCCAAAAGCAACAAAAGTTGAAGGATTCGCTACAACTATTCCTGCATTTTTAAATCCGATAAAAGCAATAAAAAATCCAATACCTGCTCCAATTGCAAGTTTCATATTTTTTGGAATTGCATTGATAACAAGTTTTCTAACACCTGTAACTGATATAACAAGAAAGATTAATCCTGATACAAATACCGCTGCAAGTGCAGCTTGCCAAGAATAACCAAACCCTAAACATACTGTATAAGTAAATAAAGCATTAACTCCCATACCAGGTGCTAAAGCTACTGGATAATTTGCAAGTACCCCCATTAAAATACATGCAATACCACTTGAAATAGCTGTTGCTAAGAAAACTGATTGAAACGGCATACCTGTTTCTGCAAGCATAGCAGGGTTTACAAATAAAATGTAAGCCATTGCTAAGAATGTTGTTAAACCGGCAATAACTTCAGTTTTTACATTTGTACCCTTTTGTGATAACTTAAATAATTTTTCTAACATTCTGATCTCCTCTTATTATTTTCCAATAAAAAAAGTTGTATGCACAATTTAGCGCTGTAGTAGGTCCATTTAAGGTGAACCTGTAGAAACGTCAATACCATATTAATTGACCTATACAACAATTCTTACTAAAATATTATAAACTTTTTTTCCATTTTATACAAGTAAACATTTAAATGTAAGATAATTAATTAACTTAATCCTACATTTATTATCTTTAATAGTTAATTATATTAAGTTAATATCTATTAATTTGTTAATTTCGTATCATATAAGTAAAAAACAATTGTAACCATTGCATTTATAGCGTATATTTATAACAGACAACAAAAGAGGATATATTATGAAAAAATCTCGCAATATTACTATCACAATATTCACAATATCAACATTATTACTGCTTGTACTTGGCATACTTGGTAATGATATAATGTATACAGCATATTTTTCTTTTCATTTTTTAATTATTATCAACGCCCTTTATTTAATAACATTCAATAAATATGATTTTAAGATAATTTTCAAAAAAAAATCTACAGTTTTCTTATATATCAGTCTAGGTTTATTAATAATAAGCGATTTACTTCTTTACTTACAGTTTTTCAGTAAGTTTTCAGAAGTCTTAATCTATGCACTAATTGGTATTTCAGTTTTAATTGCATTTTCACTAATTATACTATGTAAAAGTTCAGAAACTAAAGTTGCGAATAATATCCACACTTCATATTTAAAAACACTAGATCCTGAGGTTTTATTAAAAGCAAAAGAAATTGAAGACTTAGTTAAAAAAAATATTGGTCTATAATTAATTACTAAAAAAGTTATAACATTTTGTTTATAACTTTTTTTATCTTTTATTTTACTATTTTTAAAATTCAATTAAATAACGGATAAACCAAATAACGTGGGGTTTTTATAACCTCCCATATTTCTTGGGGTAAA
>CAMQTJ010000113.1 GCA_947037125.1 uncultured Holdemania sp. | reverse complement strand
TGTATTTAAGAACTGCTATTTTAGAAACTTATTTCAATATGGATTATTTAGGACAAATTACTAAATCATTATACCCTGAAATTGCAAGACGATATATGACTACATCATCACGTGTTGAACGTGCAATACGCCATGCAATTGAAGTTGCTTGGAATAGGGGAAATATTGATGCTATAGATGATATATTTGCTTATACAATTAGTGCAAGCAAAGCAAAACCGACCAACTCAGAATTTATTGCAATGATTGCTGATAAACTAAAACTTGAACATCGTTTAAAAATGAGTCAATCAAAAATGTATAAAATGAGATAAATTTATGTTTATGTGGTAAAATATAAGTGGTGATATTTATGGGGAAAGTTATATTTCATATTGATTTAAATTCTTTTTTTGCAAGTGCTGAAGAAGTAAATAATCCAGAATTAGTCGATAAGCCTGTATGTGTTGCAGGAACTAGTCGTCGAAGTGTTATAAGTACAGCAAATTATGCTGCAAGAGAGTTTGGTGTAAAATCAGCCATGCCAATTAGTGAAGCATTAAGTTTATGTCCTGATTTAATAGTAGTAGACGGACATATGGAATTATATAAGGAATTATCATATAAATTTTTTGAACAAATAAGAAAATATACGGATTTAGTTGAAGTTGCTTCAATTGATGAATGTTATGCTGATATGAGTATTCCAATCAAGGCATTTAAAAGACCACTTGATTTAGCGTGGCAAATTCAACAAGAGGTATATCAAGAACTAAAACTAAAATGTTCAATAGGGGTCGCACCAAATAAATTTTTGGCTAAAATGGCAAGTGATATGCGTAAGCCAATGGGTATTGTTATCTTAAGAAAATCTGAAGTTGAAACAAAGTTATGGAATTTAGGAATAAATGAAATGTTTGGAATAGGAAAAAAAACAAGTGTAATGCTTAAAGCACTTGGAATAAATACAATTGGTGATTTAGCACTTTTTGATGATCGTAATTCCTTAAATTCAATATTAGGGAAAAATAGAGATGAAATAATTGATAAGTGCTATGGTATTGCTAGCGATGAAATTATTACTTCAACTCAGCTTAAATCAATATCTTTATCAACAACTTTTAATGATGATATTTTTGAATATGAAGAAATAAAAGCAATTCTTTTAAAACTTGCTATACGAGTAAATGAAAGATTAGTTAATGGTGAAATATTAGGTAACATTATTACTTTATCGATACGATATTTTAATTTTGAAAATATAATAAGATCATATCGTTTAGATTATCCAACTAATGATGTTAATGTGATATACGAAACAATAATGTATTTATATGATCAAAATTTAAGTGATAAATTAATAAGACATTTAGGTATAGGGGTAGGTAATCTAGTTTTAACTAATAAAGTAAATGTTCAATTAAATATCTTTAATAAAGCAAATAATATTGATAATATCATAGATGATTTAAATCAAAAACTAACATGCCCAGGACTTATTAAGGCATCATCTTTAAAAAAATAGTTCTAAATGAACTTTTTTTTATTATATTATATTAAGGAGCTGTAATAGAGAGGCATGTCTATTACTTGTTTGTTTATGAAAACATTAATGTACTTAATAAAAGAAAAAAAACAATTGATTCAATGTCTTTTAATCATTATGATCTTTGGAACACTTACTGGAATTTTTTGTTATTATTATCAAAGTAGTCAAAGTATGCTTGAATATTCTAGCGCTTTTATAAGTACTTTAGTTGTACCTAATAATCAATTAGAATTTTTTATAGGTCAATTTGTTACAAATATGCTATTAGTTTTATTGATTTTTTCTCAAGGATTTTCTATTATAGGTATACCAATTATTTATTTATGTGCCTTTATTAAAGGATTTCAAATAGGTTTTTCTGCAGCATTATTTATATTTACATATCAATTAAAAGGTATACTTGGTATCATCATTACGTTAATTCCACAGGTTATTTTAGATTGTATACCAATTTTCATTATTAGTATTATAAGTATTGAATTATGCATTTTGATTATTCATAGAGTTAATAATGGAAATAAAGTAAATAAATTATTACCAATTGTCAATAAAAAATTAAATGCTTTATTTATATGTATAATACTAATATTAATAATTTGTTTAATCAAGTCTGTCGTTATTGTAAAGTTAATGGAAATCTTTGCATTAATTCAATAATCCTTTATAATAATATTAAGGATGTGATAACAATGCAGTTAAAAGAATATTTTAATGAATATAAAATATATCAAACTATTAATTTAAATAGATCAATAAATACTATAAAAAATTATACTTATTCATTAAATCAATATTATAATTTTTTAGTTATTAATAATATTATTCATATTGAAGATATTAAATATGAATTAATTCAAAAATATATTGATGAAATTGCAATAATTAACCAAAATAGTAGTGTTGCAAGAAAATTGTCTGCTATTAATTCTTTTCATAAATTTATTTTGATGAAATATAATTATCCAAATCCTTCATTTTTAGTAACTTGTAAAACAAAGGAATTTAAGATACCTGTATATTTAACACAAAATGAGTTTGAACTAATTATGAAACAAATAGGAGATAGTTATAATGAGATTTGTTATAAAACAATATATGAATTAATATTTGGTTGTGGTCTTAGAATAAGTGAGTGTTTATCACTTCAAGTTAATCAAATAAACTTTGATACAAGTTATTTAACCGTTATTGGTAAAGGAAATAAGGAAAGACTGATACCAATACCTAAATTAACATTAAAGTATCTTAAAACATATTTTATTGAGTTTAGAGCAAATAATAAGCACTATAAGAATAATTATTTATTTATTAATGAAAAAGGCAAGTGCTTTAGTAGAGAAAAACTAGAATCTATGATAAAATTGTATAGTAAACAAGCAGGTTTAAAAAAACATATAACACCACATAAGTTAAGACATTCGTATGCAACAATTTTACTTGAAAATGGTTGTGACTTAAGAAGTATTCAAGAACTATTAGGACACAGTGATATATCAACAGTACAAATATATACGCATGTGCAAAGCAAAAGATTAAAGGATAGTTACAGTATGTTTCACCCTGCAAATAAGGAGAATGACGATGAAATTTAAAAGAGTATTTGTAATAGTTATGGATTCATTAGGTGTTGGAGCAATGGATGATGCAGGCTTGTATAATGACTTAAATGCAGATACATTTGGTCATATTGCAAAGCATGTTAATGGGTTAAATTGTGAAACACTAAAAAAACTTGGAATGGGTAACTTACATAAAATAAAAGGAATAGATCCTGTACAATCACCACTTGGATATTATACAAAAATGATGGAAAAATCAGTTGGTAAAGATACTATGACAGGTCATTGGGAAATGATGGGTCTTGATATTCAAGTACCATTTAAAACATTCACAGACACAGGTTTTCCTATGGCATTATTAGATGAATTACAAGAGAAAACAGGGTATAAATGGATCGCAAACAAAAGTGCTAGTGGAACTGAAATTCTTGATGAACTAGGTGAACAACACATGAAAACTAATGAAATGATAGTTTATACTTCGGCAGATTCTGTTTTACAAATCGCATGTCATGAAGAAACATTTGGTTTAGATGAATTATATCGTTGTTGTGAAATAGCACGTGAAATTACTATGAAAGATGAATATAAAGTAGGTAGAGTAATTGCAAGACCATTTATTGGTAATAAAGCAGGTGAATTTAAACGTACATCTAACCGTCATGATTATGCTTTAAAACCATTTGGAAAAACAGTTTTAGATTCTTTAAAAGAAAATAATTTTGCAACAATAAGTGTTGGAAAAATAAATGATATCTTTGATAGTGAAGGTGTTAGTGAATCACATAAATCAGTAAGTAATGAAGATGGTATGAATATTACTAATAAATTATTAGAAAAAGATTTTACAGGATTATGTTTTGTGAATCTAGTTGATTTTGATGCATTATGGGGTCACCGTAGAAATCCTGAAGGGTATGCTCAAGAAATTGAACATTTTGATAAACAATTAACTACAACAATTGAAAAACTTCGTGAAGATGATTTATTAATCTTAACTGCAGACCATGGTAATGATCCATGTGCTCCTAGATCGGAAGAGCGTCGTGAGGGAAAGAGTGTTAAGATTAGTGTAGATCTCGGT
>CAMQTJ010000112.1 GCA_947037125.1 uncultured Holdemania sp. | reverse complement strand
TATATGTTTCATAGATTTTTTCTCTATTAAATCCATTACGTGCTATCATTTCCATAATAGCAGAGTTTTCATCTGTAAAATCCCAAAAATATTCATAATCCTCAACCATTGATAGTTGTATTGGTGTTAAATCTTTTAAAAACAGATCAGTTTCATCGTTTTTGTCATTACTTACTTGGCATCCAATTAAGATAAATAAACTTAAAGCAAATACTGTTAATAATTTTATTGATTTCATAACTTTTCTCCGTTTCCTACAATTATTGTAGTTATAATAAATAAAAAGCTTTTATTGTTTAAATCTTGATACTTGTTTCTTTTGTGTTACTTTAATAATAAGGTTAATTATTAATCGATTTGTATTTATTTTATTATATCATAATTTACTTAGCTATAATTATTTTTATATCATATATTTTAAGTATAGATTGTAGCATTATATATCTTATATAATTAGAATTAATATAACAAATACATTAATATTTACATATATTTTTATCTTTTAATACTTTCTTATACACTATAATATATTTTATATAATTCATATGAATTGTATCATTGATAATCACATGTTATTATAATTATAGTAATGATAACATATTTATTTTGGAGGTGAATTTTATCAAATTAAGAAAAAATTATA
The DNA here is from genome assembly GCA_947037125.1 of uncultured Holdemania sp. Classification (GTDB taxonomy): domain Bacteria; phylum Bacillota_I; class Bacilli_A; order Erysipelotrichales; family Erysipelotrichaceae; genus RGIG1896. The sequence goes on along the minus strand of CAMQTJ010000112.1, from coordinate 3,739 downwards.
CTTGCCCTTTAGAATTAAGTCATGACATGATTAAAGGAAAGTGGAAAACAATCATTTTATGGAAATTACGACTTGGAAATACTTCATTATCACAATTAGAAAAAGATATTAATAACATAACTCAAAAAATGTTATTAGAACACTTAAAAGAACTAATTGAATATGGTTTTGTAGAAAAAAAGACATTTGGTGGCTACCCATTAAAAGTTGAATATTTTTTAACTGAAGATAGAGGAACTGAAATATTAAAGGCATTAGTAATAATGCAAAAACTTGGAATAGAGTTTATGCAACAAAATCCGCTTGTTGAAATCGAATAATTTATACCCACAAAAAAGTAAGTAATTTACAATTATTATAAAATATATATAATTATGTATATGGTTAATAAATAATCAAATACATGGAGGTATTAATATGATAGTTAAAAGTATAGGAATAGTTGATGGAATTATAGCAGATAAATATGGAAAGCGTGGAGACAGCTTTAATGAAAATGGGATGCCAACATATTCATTACCATTGAAGATTGAAGATGCACCAGCTAATACTGTATCATACGCACTTATTTTAGAAGATAAAGATGCATATCCTGTAAGTGGAGGTTTTACTTGGATCCATTGGACTGCTGCAAATATCACTAAAACAACAATAGTAGAAAATGAAAGTCAAACAACAATCGATTTTGTACAAGGCGTTAATAGTTGGACAAGTATTCAAGGTGGACAACAATCATTAGAGCTTTCTAGTTTTTATGGTGGAATGGCACCGCCAGATGCTCCACATTTATATGAGTTACATGTCTTTGCCTTAGATACAAAATTAGAATTAGAAAATGGTTTTTTTATGAATGATTTATATAAAAAAATGGATGGACACATTGTTGATGAGTATACTTTAAAAGGACTATATAACAATTAGGAGTAGTAATTAATATGATATACAATTTATTTCATTTAGTAAACAAACTTTATAAACTTGAATACGAATTAAAAAAGTGTTCAAGTTTTCTATTTAAACAATTAATTATTATAAAAAATAATTCAAATAAATTATTTTTTAATGGTGGTTTATGAATAATTTACTTTTAGCAACTTCAGTTGTTTTACCCCTATTTATTATGATGGGACTTGGTTATATTTTAAAAAAAATAAAAATATTTGATCAACAGTTTTTAAAACAACTTAATAATTTATGTTTTAAAATCTTTTTACCATTATTTTTATTTGTTAATATTTATAACAGTGATTTTGAAAAAGCATTTGATATCAAATTAATAATTTTCGCAGCAGTTTGTGTTTTTATTTTATTTGCTATTTTAATGATTATTATTCCAAAAGTCGAAAAAGACAATTTGAATAAAGGAGTAATAATTCAAGGAATATTTCGAAGTAATTTTATTTTATTTGGAATACCAATTGCCCAATCAATATATGGAAGTGAAAACATTGCGACTACATCTATTTTAGTTGCCTTTGTAATTCCGTTATTTAACATGTTGTCTGTTGTGGCTTTAAATGCCTTTTCTGATGTGAAACAAAGCCCTGTAAAAATATTAAAAGATATCCTAAGTAATCCATTAATTATTGCTTCAGGCTTTGCGATGTTTTTTGTAATAACAAAAATTAAAATTCCATTTATTATTCAAGAAACAATTGTAGATATATCAAATATCGCCTCACCTTTAGCTCTAATTGTTTTAGGTGGTAGCTTTAATTTAAAAGCCTTGGGCAATAATAATAAAGCGTTATTTATTTCGGTTATTGGAAAATTAATTATTGTACCTTTAATTTTTATATCTATTAGTGTTTTATTTGATTTCAGACAAATTCAACTGGTTTCACTAATGGCGATGTTTGCAAGTCCTACAGCAGTTTCAACTTTCACAATGGCACAAAATGCGAAGTTAAATGATGAACTTGCAAGTCAAATTGTAGTCATTAATTCAATACTTTCAATATTCACTATTTTTATATGGATATCAATACTCAATGTTTCAAACTTATTATAAGATTATAAAGGAGAAAATATGAAAAATTATAAATGTACCATCTGTGGTTATATCCACAGCGAAAAAGAAAATGGTTTATGGGATGAATTACCAGAAGATTATCAATGTCCATTGTGTTACCTTGGAAAAGATGTCTTTGTTTTACAAGAGGAAACAATTGAAGAAACAATAGAAAATAAAGTTGAAAAAGACTTTGTATCAAAACATATTGCACCAGATGTTCGTGTACCTATTGAAAGTGATAATGTATCAATTCAACGTGATGATAGTAAATGTATCTTTTGTGGTCAATGTAAAAATATCTGTCAAGAATATATCAATGTTCATGGTACATATGATTTAAAAAATACTAACGATGTTGCTGTATGTATTAATTGTGGACAATGTGCAAATGTCTGTCCTGTTGATAGTATTACTGAAAAATACGAATACAATGATGTAATGAACGCTATTAAAGATCCTGATAAAATTGTTATATTTAGTACTTCACCATCAGTAAGAGTTGCAATTGGTGAAGAATTTAAAATGGCTGATGGAAGCTTTGTCGAAAAAAAACTAGTATCACTTTTAAGAGTGCTTGGTGCCGATTATGTATTAGATACAAACTTTAGTGCTGACTTGACAATTATGGAAGAAGCTAGTGAACTAATAAAAAGAATTACAACTAAAAATATGCCTTTGCCACAATTCACAAGTTGTTGTCCTTCATGGGTAAAGTACATTGAAACATATTATCCTGAATTGATTAATAATATCTCAACATCAAAAAGTCCAATTGGAATGCAAGGTCCAACTATCAAAACGTATTTCGCAAAGAAAATGGGATTAGATCCATCAAAAATTGTGAATGTTGCGATTACACCATGCACTGCAAAGAAGTATGAAATAAGACGTGAAGAGATGAACGCCTCTGCAAAATATCATAACATTGATAACATGCGTGACATGGATTATGTTTTAACTACAAGAGAACTTGCAATATTAGCTAAAAATAATAATATCGATTTCGTAAATCTTTTAGATAGTAATTATGATAGTTTAATGGGTGAAGCATCAGGTGCAGGTGTAATCTTTGGCAATACAGGTGGTGTTATGGAAGCGGCTTTAAGAACTGCATATAAATTCATTACTAATGAAAATGCTCCATTAGAACTATATTCTTTACAGTCTGTACGCGGATTAGAAGAGATTAAAGAAGCTACTGTGAAAATAAATGATTTAGAGATTAATATTGCAGTTGTTTATGGAACAAAAGCTGCATCAAAAGTGATTGAAATGATTAAATCAGGTGAAAAAGAGTATCACTTTATTGAAGTTATGACATGTCCTGGTGGTTGTATCGGTGGCGGTGGTCAACCAAAAGGTACAATCGTTAAAGGTAATTCACTTATAAAAAGTAGAATTGATGGTCTATATACTCGTGATTCATCAATGCCTCTTAGAACAAGTCATGAAAATAGTGAAATAATAAAATTATATAATGAATTTTATGAAAAGCCTTTATCAGATCTTGCAGAAGAAATGTTACATACTGCATATAATGATAAAAGTAGTGATTTAGGAAAATAAAATAATCAGTAAAATAGTGCAATCTTATAACATTTATTAATGTATAAGTATTGCACTATTTTTATTATATAAGAAAAAAAACTACAACTAAGTGTAGTTAATTATTAAAATGATGAAGTAAGTTTAAATGTAAATTGATCGTTATCAACAATATCAACA
>CAMQTJ010000111.1 GCA_947037125.1 uncultured Holdemania sp. | reverse complement strand
CTTGTTTCATTTTATCTCTAAAGACATCAAAGCTATCTTTTATTTCATCATCACTAACTAACTAAACTAAGATATCTCTTCACTTGTTGTTGATTGCCATTTTATATGCTAGGTTTTTCTTCAAATTAAATAGTGCTATTTAATCTATTGATAATAGTTTTCTTCAAATTAATTGTTGCTGATTATTCAAGTTAAATGCTCATGTTATAATCAATAATCAAGTTAATAGTATTTCTTTAATATTATAATTAAGCCTTGTTATAAGTCGTGTTAACTGCACCATTACCTGCGACACTTTAATCACTATTTAATACATAATAGGTACTCTATCTTTGTCTATGGTGTAAATAACATTCCGAATTTCACTCAATTATATTTTGATTTTTTTCTTTCTAATTTATATTATTATATTAAAACAGAAAAATATACTAAGCAAATTATTTGACTAATTTTAAGTCAAATTAAATGTGATAGGACTTTACTTATTTTGAAGATATTATGAGATATCGTTAGCAAATAAAATGCTAATCAACAACTTGTTTCACTATAATAATAGGTTCTTGTGTCACTTACTGTTTCTTTTGATCTATTATTTTCACCATCATATTCATAACTTTAAATAATTGAATTATTTTTCTAAATTGATTGTAATAAATTATTTTGATTATATTTATAACTTAAAACCATTTTACTATAACGTAAACGTCAAGCTCAATACACTGCTTAATAAAATAAATCCCATAAACTCATCAGATATTGGTAAGTTTAGAGGATTATTGTTTGTTTTTTAGTTATGCACAAAAACACCATATTTCTATGATTTTTTTGTATTATATAATTCTTCAGGCAATTTTGACCATGGTATTATAGTGTTTAATATTTAGTCATTCTTTAAATCAAGTGTTGGCAAAATATTTAATATATAATTGAAATGGTCATAAGGTTTTAGAATATTTAGTTTTCCGATTCAACTAAACTATAAATATACCCACTACTATTAGCACCTTTAACTGTATTCATAAAAACCCAGTTATTTCTACCAATTGTAAAATTTCGAATTACTCTTTTTGTTATGTTATTGCTTATTTCTATTCTTCCATCATTTAAATACTTATCTTAACTTATTTTCTTGATTAGATGCATACTTTATCGCAGTTTTTAAGTCGGATTTAGGCAATGCCATTTTTTCTACTTCATGTATCTTAGTAAAAAATTCATCAACTATCAGTAATGATTTTGTTTGCCTTATATTAGTTATTTCATCATATGATTTATTTTTACTCTCTTTTTCAATCTTAAATAATTCATTTATCATTTGATACTTTAATTAACCAATTAGACATATTTTGTCTATTAACATTAATACCTAATCTATTAAATGATACTTTTTGTCTATATAGTGGTAGTGATTTATCGTACTTATCATTAATTATGCTAGCCAATAATGATGAAGATACTAAAGAACCTTTTATTAAAGGATTAGGACTATTTGCTTTAATTATTGTTGCTTCATCACTGTGCATTTCACAGTTCCTGCAACTATAGATATGTTCTACATGATTCAATACTTCTACTTTAGCTGGCACAAAAATCAATTCTTTTCTTACATGCTTCGACATCTCATGCATTTTGTTTCTACAAGTAGGACAGTCTAATTCATCTTCAGTTAATTCATAATGAATTACTTTATTGTCTAAACTATCTAAACTCATTTGCTTTGATTTTTTCTTTCGGCTATGTGTCATTACTTGAATATCTGTTTCATCATTAAAAGGAGTAGACTCAATTTCAGCCTCATCAAATACTAATAATAATTCAAGTTGATCATCATTTGTTTTTTCAGATGATTTACCGTATAGCTTTTTTTGTTGAAACTTTATTTGTTCTTTATACCATGAATTTTCCATAACTATATTATACCAAAAAACAGCTAAAAACCCTATATAACAATCCTATTTAATTCACTTTTTAAAGCATATTTTTGATCTATTGCCAACCCATCTAATAGCCATCTTAATTGTCTTTCGTCGATTAATCTAGTATCACTTTTATCATCAGTTATCCATTTGAAATTTCCTTTTTCTAACCTTTTAAATAGCAACCAAAAACCGTTGCCGTCATAGTATAATAATTTTATTCTATTACGATGTTTGTTAGTAAATATAAACATGCAACCATCTAACACATCTAAGTTGAATGCCTGTGATACCAGCATAGATAAACCATCAATGCTCTTTCGCATATCTACAGTACTAACCGCCATATAAATATGTTTGATATCACTGGTATTAATGATCATTTAAAAGAACCAACAATAGCAGGAACTAAATCACTACTACATTTAATAGTAATACCATTAATACTAAATGAAACATCATCATGAGTTTTAATGGTATCTACTTTTATAAAAGTAGTATCATCAACCACAGGATATATTATTTTCTTCCATTTATAGTAACTTGATTTATTGATATTGTTTTCTTTACACCATTCGCTAATACTTATTAAACTATCATCACATGCATCTACTATTTGTTTCCAATACTCAAATCTTTTATTATATATCATAACAAATCCTCCATCTCGAATATTTATTATAGTTGAAGATGATTAAGATTAAAATGTGTATTGATTGACGCTTACAATACAAACACAATAGTATTTCCTAGGAAATGTATAATTATATTTTTAATATAGCTTAAGGTCATTAATAATACGTTAACTTAACGTATTATCATCGAAACAATCACGCAGAATGTAGTTATTATACCTACTTTAATTTGTCCTAAGTAATAAATATTATATATTCTTATTATTTTTTGATCAAGCATTAAATCTAATTCTCTGACATTATAATTTACATTAAGACTATCAATTTCTTGTTGTCCTTTAAATGGATTAAAATCTCCAGAATGCTCCTTAACATAACTAAAATATTTATTTGCCAAGCACATTTCATTTTTTTCTCTATAATAAACACCTAGATAATATGCCTTAGAAATTACATTAAGAGTACTATAACACGTAACATTATCCAAATAATATTTTAGACCATCAAAATCGCTTATTAAACTTGAAGAGTAAATACCTAGCCAGTTTCTAATACTATAAAATTCTTGGTTTAAACTATTTTTAGTACCTCCAATTAACTCAATAACTGTTTCTTTTTTTCCTATTAACGTATTATACCTTATTTTCAAGACTGTTAATTTGGTGCTGTTTGATTTTTTGTTAAGTTTATCTTCAAATCTCCATGGTTCATTTAATTCTTCAAAACATTTTTTTACAGTTTCTAAATCTCCTGTAAAATTCAAATGATATTCAGCAATCCTTATTTTATAGTTAACTGATTTTTTACTATATAATTGATCAAGCAATTCTATATAATAGCTCGCTAAACTTATGTCGCTATTACTCAAAATAATATTATTAATATAAACATCACAAGTATCTCTACTTTGAATACAATTAAATAATAACAAAATTGGACATATAACAAAAATAAACAAACTTTTATTGTATATCTTATTACTTAGAATAATAAAAATAATTATAAAAAGCATAATCACTACTAGAACTTTTAATATTTTATAATTATTTACACACTTTTTAATTTCTTTTCGCGACTTATAAAAATTATCACTCATTTTTCTCTCCCTTTTAATCTGTACATCACTCAATAACAATCGCTATCATTCCAAGCGCAAGCGGTATAACTTCTTTCGCTGTAATACCAAGACTCTTTGCAATAACAATAGATGATACAACTATAATTCCTCCCACAGTTACTACATCAACTAGACCCTTAGAAATTTCTCTCACAGCATCTCCAATTGCATCCCAATCAATATTGAAATCTAAGTTAAAACTCCAATCAGGTGTCCCTACCCAAGACGGCAATGGATTTCTTACACTATACAACCTTGCTGCCTTCACAATTAAAGCTAGCTTCATAGCCATTAAATCCTGATAATCAATACTGTACATCCAGCTCTCATCAAATTTAGTTTTGTTATCAAGTGGCTGTATACGTCCTCCCGTTATTTTGATTCCCGTTGTATTAACACCTATAGAAGAATATATTTTTATTCCTGTACTTTTATTCTTTACTGATGTATTCGCAACCATGCTCAGTTCTTTAAAATTAAGTGTTAAATCATTGGTACTTTCTAAATAGCTTCCAAGATTAATAACTTGTGTTTCCATAGCATATTTTATATCACTCTCTATACTGATTTGCTGTTTTTTTGATGTTATAGAAACTTGATATTTATATGAACTTAATTTTCCAGCAGATAACTCAATTTTTGAATGGAGTTGCATTTTCACGCTGTACAGTCCATTAAACATTTCCCAAAGGATATATGTAAATTCAAACTCTACTCCAACAACACTTGATATACATCCAACTTCAATGACTTTTTTATTTATTGTATTACTGTTATCAGTACTACCACTACCTTTAATGTCATTCTTGTCACGATCTGTATCAACTTTCAAATCGTTATCTATTGGTTCCTTTGTTTTTTTACTAGGCTTAGGTGGCTTAGTTATTGTAACACCTGGTGACATATCAGGCTTACTGTTTATCGGTAAGCCGCTGCCACTTTCTTTTTCTTTATCCTTATTTGCACTTTGACTACCACTTCCATAAT
>CAMQTJ010000110.1 GCA_947037125.1 uncultured Holdemania sp. | reverse complement strand
TGAACATATTAAAATGTTATGTGCATTCCAAGAAGAAATCTTAACTAAATGTGCTAAGCCTAAAATGGAAATAGCATTATATGAAGTTAAACCTGAAGTTAAAACATTTATTGATGAAGCAGCTAAATCAAGATTACAACAAGCAGTTTCAATTAAATTAAAGCTTGAAAGATATGGTACAATTGATAATATTACTGATGAAATGGGTGCTGCAGTTGCGAAATTTGAATTTGAAAATGATAAATTACGTGATAAATCAGTAAAACAAGCTAAAGAATATTGTAATGAAATCGTTGCAATGGAAGTAAGACGTTTAATTTCTGTTGAAAAAATTCGTCCAGATGGTCGTAGTCTTGATGAGATTCGTCCATTAAATTCACGTATTGATTTATTACCTCGTGTTCATGGTTCAGCATTATTTACTCGTGGTGAAACACAAGTATTAAGTGTTTGTACTTTAGGTTCAATGGGTGATAATCAAATTATTGATGATTTAAGTGATGTTGAATCTAAACGCTTTATACATCATTATAACTTCCCTCCATATTCTGTAGGTGAAGTTGGAAGAATGGGTAATCCTGGACGTCGTGAAATTGGTCACGGTGCTTTAGTTGAAAGATCAATTCTTCAAGTATTACCTGATGAAAAAACTTTCCCATATACTATAAGACTTGTTGCTGAAGTTTTAGAATCTAATGGTTCTTCTTCTCAAGCATCTACATGTGCTGGTTGTATGGCTTTAATGGCAGCAGGTGTTCCACTTAAATCTCCAGTTGCAGGTATTGCAATGGGACTTGTTACTTGGGATGATACATATTCTGTATTAAGTGATATTCAAGGTATGGAAGATCATTTTGGAGATATGGATTTTAAAGTTGCTGGTACAAAAGATGGTATTACAGCTTTACAAATGGATATTAAAATCGATGGTATTAATAAAACTATCTTAACTGAAGCTTTACAACAAGCTAAAAAAGGTCGTGAAGAAATCATGGCTAATATGGTTGCTACAATTGATGAATCACGTAATACTGTAAGTAAATATGCTCCTAAAATGATTACCATTTCTATTCCTGTTGATAAAATTCGTGCAGTAATAGGTACAGGTGGTAAAGTAATTAACCAAATCATTGAAGATTGTGACAATGTTAAAATTGATATCGAAGATGATGGATCATGTGTTATCTATCATAGTAATCAAGATATGCTTGATAAAGCTAGATCAATGATTGAAAATATTTTAAGAACTGCAAAAGTTGGAGAAATATTTGAAGCAAAAGTTAACCGTATTGAAAAATTTGGTGCATTCGTAGAATTATTCACTGGATGTGATGGATTGCTTCATGTTTCTAAAATTGCTTGGGAACGTGTAGAAAAACCTGAAGATAAACTTAAACTTGGTGATATCGTTAAAGTTAAAGTAACTGAAATCGATGAAAAAGGTCGTGTAAATGTATCAGCTAGAGACTTAATTGAAAAGCCTGCTGATTATGTAGAAAAACCTGCAAGAGAATTTAGACCATCTTCTGAAAAAAGAGTATTTAAAAAAAGAGATTAATTATACAAACTGAGGGATATTTTATATAAACCTCAGTTTTTATTTTTATTTAGTGTAAATCTATGGTAAAATAAAGCAAAGGAGCTTTTTGTATGAGAATGAGAAATAAAAGTTGGGCTAAGCCGTTTTTGATTGAAAATGATGATTTTGTGGTTGCTAGTCCAAGTAGTAATAAAGGGAAATGGAATGAGTTATTAAATAGTGATGTAATTCACGTTGAAATTGGTAGTGGAAAAGGTGATTACTTTTGTGGTATGTCAAAACTTTATCCAGAGCATGGTTGGATTGGAATTGAAAAAAATTCTAATGTTGCAGCAATTGCAGTGAAAAAAGCTTTAGAAGATCGTAGAAGTAATTCGTTATTTATTGCGACTGATGCTAAAGATATTAATGAATGGTTTTGTGAAAATGAAGTTGATTTTATTCATTTAAACTTTAGTGATCCGTGGCCAAAGTCTGGAAATAGAAAACGTCGTTTATCGCATCAAAATTTTATTAATAAATATTATGAATTATTAAAAAAAGAAGGTTGTATTGTAATGAAAACGGATAATAAAGATTTATTTGAATTTTCATTATTAGAATTTGCAAATACTAGTTTTACTTTAGTTGATTTTAGTGTTGATTTTAGACGTAATGTTCATGATGAAGATACGATTACAGAATATGAATCTAAGTTTATGGAATTAAATCAACCAATTTATAGAGCAATATTTAAAAAACATTAAGAAAGGACTAATTATATGAAAGCTATATTGATTTTGGTATTATCACTTATATTGACTGGCTGTTCATCTAGTAATGGTTCAATTGATGTTATGGTTAATAATGCAATAGACCGTAATTTAAGCACTTCAGCTGTTAAGTATAGCAATAATAGTAAAGAATTGTACGCATATTATTTACCAGTTAATATAGGTAAGGTTAAATCAACTCCTACAAGTAATGTTTTTAAGCAAAGTAATTATGAAATTGTTATGAATTTAGATGTTTCTGCTGTTATTAGTAATTTATTTTATGAAATTAACGAAGAAAAATATTCGAATAAATCTAATTGTCTATTTTATAATGGTGGTACATTTAATGATTCGCGTAATAATAAATTAAATTATGCCATATTTGTTTATCAAGATGGTGATGGTTATTATGTTGAATTTAATAGTAATTATTTTGATTTTTATTCAAAAGTTCATTATGATTTTATTGATGATGTAATTGATACAATGTTTACAATTGCGAAATCGGCAAAAATAAATGTAAATGAAATAGTTAGTGCGTATTCATCTAGACCAAAGCCTAAATTAGAAGTTGAAAAAGAAGATATATACGATGTTTACATATCGGAAGAAGGCCCATTAGAAGAACTGCTTGGTGATAGTGAATATAATGGTGAAGATGGTGATTGGAATATTGAGTATTTTGATTTAAACGGAGATTTTGGTTCAGGTAGTGGAGAATAATATTAATTCGTGGAGGATATTATATGTTTAAAAAATTAGTGGATATGTTATTTGAGGAAGAAGAAGTAATCGAAGATTTTGAAAGTAGTTATGATGAAATTGAAGAAGTAAGTCTACCAAAATATGATTTACCTCCAATTAGTACTAAAAGAAGTGAAAGCAGCATAAGTAATATTAAGGCAAGTGACAATGATTCATTTAATGAACAGATTAAATCACAGCCTATTTTTAATAATGTTGTTATGGATAAAGTTGAAACTAAGTCTACGATGATTGATATTGAGGTTGATAGTTTTAAAGAAAAAAATGTTAGTAAAAAAGCTAGTACACCAACTAAAAATGACTATGAATTCACAAAAGTTATCAGTCCTATTTATGGTTTAAGCGATAGCGAAAAAATCAGTTTAAGTCGTGCTAGTAAACATAAAGTAAGTGCAAGAAAACAACCTAACAGTAGTATTTTAGGTACAGTTTTTAGTCCGATTTATGGTGTTGAAAAAGAGAAATTCGTCGAAAAAATTGAAAAAACTGAACAGTTTGTGAATGTATCATTAGATGATTTAATTGCATCAGATGATAAAACTACCAATGTTAAGGATGGTTGGTATGATTTTAAAAGTGTTGAAGAGGATTATTTAAATACGGATAATGATTTTGATTCATTAATTAAAACATATGAAGATGAATTAGTTGAAAGTAAAAAAGATCTATCTTTAAATGGTTTAGATATAGAAAATTTTTAACTTAAATAGAAAGTAGGTTTTTATGTATTATTTTATAGGAATTAAAGGTACTGGTATGGCTGCTCTTGCTTGTATTTTAAGTGATCTTGGCCATGAAGTTATTGGGTCGGATTTAGAGAAACATTTTTTTACGCAAGATGAATTAGATACTCGTGGTATTAATATATTACCGTTTAATAAAAATAATATAATAGATAATAGTGTTGTTATTGTAGGCAATGCATTTTTAGAGGATTTTGATGAAGTTGTTGCTGCTAGAAATAATAGTAGTGTTACAGTTTATCGTTATCATGAGTTTTTAGGTGAATTTATGAAGGATTATACTTCATTTTGTGTTGCTGGATCGCATGGTAAAACAACTACAACAGGTATGCTTAGTGCAATGATTAATTATATAGAGCCTTGTGGTTATCTAATTGGTGATGGTAGTGGTAAAGTTAGTAATGACTGTTCAAACTTTGTAGTCGAAGCTTGTGAGTATCGTAGACACTTTTTAGCTTATAAACCTGATTATGCAATTATAACAAATATTGAAATTGATCATGTTGATTATTTTAAAAGTGAAGAGGACTATAACTTAGCTTTTATCGAATTTTCTAAACAAGTTAGAAATAGTGTTGTTTGTTTTGGTGATGATGAAAATGTTAGAAAAATAAAAAATGAAATTAATATGATAACTTATGGTATTAATGTTGATAATAATTATGTTGCAACTAATATTGTGGAATCATCAAATCATATGGAATTTGATGTAATAGCAAATAATGTGAATGTCGGTCACTTTAATTTACCATTTGTTGGTAGACATTTATTGTGGAATGCTTTAGGTGTTATTACAATAGGATTGCTTAGAAATTTTAAGATAAAAGATATTGAAGCAGGCTTAGCTTCTTTTGGTGGTGTAAAACGTAGGTTTGTAATTGAAAAATATGGGGATAATATCTTTGTAGATGATTATGCA
>CAMQTJ010000109.1 GCA_947037125.1 uncultured Holdemania sp. | reverse complement strand
CTGATAAAGGACCTATTAATGCAATTACTTTACAAAAAAATCTATCAATAGTTGAGTATGATGAAAATGAAATTGATTTTAAATATATTATAATAAAAGTAAAAGATCATTGGTTAGCACATAATAATTATGATAGATATGAAACAACTAGAAAAGCATGGAAAATTAATGTAAATAATACTAAGGGATATGATTATGTATTATCAGTATCAAATGGCATAGTCAAAGAAGTGTACAAAGTTCATGATTGGTATGCAATGGAAGATAATAGATATGGATTTAATGGTGAATTGGCACTTGATATAATTAGTAATAAATTCATTAATAAAAAAATACCTGAAGCATATCGTAAAAAGGGCATGGCTAGTCCATTTTTGTATTGCAATAAAAAATAGTTGTTATACATAAGCTGGGTTATAGTGATTTTAGAGTATGGTGTTTAATACGATTAAATTTATTTAATCGTCCTTTTAAGTGATAATCAAGTAATATGATATTATATAAGTTATTAACGCCTTTAAATAATACACTTAATAAACTACATCATCACATCCATCATAATTATTAACTAAGTAATTACCCCATAAACAATACATACATAACCTATAGTAAATCAATCATAATCATTTATATAAGCACATAGTAATCTATTAAATTATTAATGCTTTTTAATATGTTTCTATTAAATATTAATTTTTAATATTACAAACAAACTTATAATTTTGATATTTTATATATTATATATAAGCAAAAGGTAATAGGTAAAGTGTTTAAAATGATAATAAGTTAATATGACATAAAACAAAATTAAGTTTATATATTAAGTAAAAGTTAATGTCATATTGGAGGACTTTTGGATAAAAAAATAAAATTACAAGATGATGTTTTATATAAAAATATCAAAGAAACACTAACACTAGCACAACAAAAAATTTATAGCACTGTTAATTTTGTGATGGTTGAAACATATTGGAATATTGGGAAACAAATTTTTGAAGCACAGGATGAAAATGAACGAGCAAAATACGGGTTAGGGTTGTTGAAATATCTATCTATCAAACTAACAGAGGAATTTGGTAAAGGATATACTGTTGCTAATTTAAAAAATATGAGACAATTTTATTTCACTTTTCCAAATAGCTACGCACTGCGTAGCCAATTGAGTTGGACTCACTATAGAATTTTAATGCGTGTAGAAGATAGAGTTACAAGAAACTTTTATTTAGATGAATGTGTTAAATCTAATTGGAGTACAAGACAGCTTGAAAGACAAATAAACAGCTTTTATTATCAACGATTATTATCAAGTCGTGATAAAGATAGTGTCAGACATGAAATATTAAGTTTAGAAAAAGGTACAACACCAAAAGATATTATAAGAGACCCATATGTTCTAGAATTTTTAGGACTAGAGCACTCAGCATCACTACTTGAAAAAGATATAGAACAAGGACTCATTAATCATTTACAAAAATTTTTATTGGAACTAGGACGTGGGTTTTCATTTGTTGCAAGACAAAAGAGAATTTCATTTGACGGTGAACATTACTATATAGATCTTGTATTTTATAATTATATCTTAAAGTGTTTTGTCATTGTAGATTTAAAACTTGGAAAACTAACTCATCAAGACTTAGGACAAATGCAAATGTATGTGAATTACTATACTAGAAAGATGATGAATGATGGTGATAATCCACCAATAGGAATAGTACTTTGTGCAGATAAAAGTGAATCTGTTGTTAAATACACTTTGTCTGAAGAAAACCAACAAATATTTGCGTCTAAATATAAATTATATATGCCAACTGAAAAGCAACTTGAAAATGAGATAAAAAAAGAACAGGAACTATTGGAGATAGAAAAAGTATTAATATAATATAATTATCAATTATTCAAGGAAAGCCGAAAGGCTTTTTCCTTGTTTATAGGCACTTATAATTATAGTGTCATTTTAATTCATGAACTAGATATTAAATGAATAAAACATAAAGTAGGGTGTTTAATATGATTAAATAGTATATTTAATCATCCTCTTAGAAAGTAATCAATGAAGTGCACTATTATAATTATTATCACCTTTAAATAATACTAACTGTAAACTACATAAACTACATAAACTACATAAATTACATAAACTACATCAACAAATATACAGTCATCATCATCATCATTAATAATAATAATAATACATATATGTAATAATATAATTATATATATCACTTGTAAGATAATTATCAAAGTGTTACAATTATTACAGGGTATTTAAGTAATAGGACTACATCATATATTTATGATGTTTTTTATGTATTACAATAATTAAGTGAAACATATATAAATAATATGTAGTGAAATGATATGAAAAATAATCAGTATGTATAAATCATTATAATCAGTATAGAATTAAAAATCAAATAATAAAATAAACATAAAGTATGGTGTTTAATATGATTAAATAGCAGGTTTAATCATCCTCTTAAGGGATAATCAGTGAAAGGGATACTATAAGTCTAAAAATCCTCTTTACTTCTTAAAACGCTTATAAACCACATCATCCCCATCATCTTTGAAGTATTAAAACAACATTAACTTAATCTTATATATCAATTAATTAAACAAAAAATATTTCATTTTATTATAATCATTTAATTGTAATATAAACTGAACAAACCACTAAAATTACCCGATTATAGTTACATATTACCTATAATAATAACAATTAAATATTAATAAAGGTTATAATTATATAGATGAATTTCATCAAAGACTTTTTAACAAATTAATCATGCACAAACAGAAATATTATATTCAAAAGCAATTGAAATGGCTCACTTAAATAAATATGATAGAGTACTTGATGCATATTGTGGTATGGGTACAATAGCACTTAGTGTTGCGGATATGTGTAAAGAGGTAATCGGTGTTGAAATCAATAATCATTCAATTAGAAATGCCATTAATAATGTA
This sequence comes from uncultured Holdemania sp., assembly GCA_947037125.1. Classification (GTDB taxonomy): domain Bacteria; phylum Bacillota_I; class Bacilli_A; order Erysipelotrichales; family Erysipelotrichaceae; genus RGIG1896. The sequence goes on along the minus strand of CAMQTJ010000109.1, from coordinate 1,758 downwards.
AAGTATAATAATATTAAAAATGCATATTTTATTGCGGATGATTGTACTAATTATATGAACTGTGCAGCAAATCAAATAGAATATTTAATTCAGTTTTATTTTATACTAACAGAATATGATTTAATTAAAAAGCAACTATTAAGAAATACTTAATAGTTGAAATCTATGGTATGTGATAAGATTCAATAAATATAGATTATTACAATTTTATCTAAAGTTTGGTTAGAATAGTTTTATATGGAGGATTAACATGAGAGAGTTTAATATATTTTTTTATGACTGGGAAAATCGTTTTTGTGAAAAGGAAAATAAGTTTCAAAATGTAATGAAATTTGTTAATAAAGAAAAAAAGAAAGTAATAGTTGCTTTAATAATTGTGTTTTTACCATATATTATTTTTCCATTTTTTAATAGCTTTACCGCTATAATATACTGGATTTTTCAGTTTTTTATAATTTTTTTGTGTGTGCATATTCAAGCTAAAAAATGGAATGTTGAAATACATAGCGATTTAGATCTTAAATTTAAAGAGGAAAAAGAAAAACAAAAGCTGATCACAGATTTTTTAGATTCTGAACCATATAATTATTATTCTATTAATAAAATTGATTGGTTAATTGATTGTTGCTATAAAAGTATTGAAATACACCAAATATCAACCTCATTTAAAATGCCAAAATGGCTTTCTACAATAGGGTACGTTTCTTTTACCACACTATTTTCAATAATAATTACTGATTTTATATTTGTTGATTTAACTAGTCAAGAAAAATTAGCAATAATTTTAGTAATATGCCTCTTTATTCTTCTTTTTGTGTATATTGCTTACAATGTTTCACTTCAATACTACCAATATAATAGTATGAAAACATATAAATATAATAAATTAGTATACGTACTGAATGATTTACGTAAAAATATTTCGAATGATAATAGATCAAATTAAAGTAGGGTGTTTAATATGATTAAATAGCAGGTTTAATCATCCTCTTAGGAGATAATCACTGAAGGTACATATAAACACATCACATCATCTATAATCGTCGCAGAGCTACTAAATAACATAAATACATTGATAATAATCTTTATGGTTATAATTATATCTATAACTAATAATTACAGTGTAATACATATAATACATCCTATTAACATAATAATCATTAACTGTATTAATTTAATATTTATTTCTAATAGTGTTAATTATACCAAGAACCATACCAGTTATACCAAAAGTATTGTTACAATCAATTATGGATGCTAGAGTTTTATACAGAAAGACTCGCAAATAAATTATTATTAATAAATACTAGGTCAATATTTATATATATATATTACAATTATAGTAAGCTTAAATTTAATGATAATTTGTATTTGAAGTAATTCCATAGAATATTTAAATTCAATAATTGAAGTTAAATAATTTATATCTAATATATACTGTAATTATGAAAATAAAAAAATAGGAGAGATTAATATGAAAATAAATATTAAAGATTTAGGTATAATAACGGAAGGTGAAATAGAAATAGAAAAAAATAATATAAATATATATTATGGTATAAATGGTACAGGGAAAAGTACTATTGCTAACGGAATTGAAGGGTATGTTAGGAATACAAGCCTTAGTAAACTTAAAAAATATGGTAGTAATAATGAACCTTATGTGAATATTGATGAGGATACTAATAGTGTTATTGTATTTAATCAAGATTATGTAAATACCTATTTGTTTAAAGATGATATAGCTAATAACAGTTT
>CAMQTJ010000108.1 GCA_947037125.1 uncultured Holdemania sp. | reverse complement strand
TGAAATGAGTAATGCTATATAACCGTTGATAAATCAGCCGTTATACAAAAATACCGCCTTAAATTAGGCGGTATTTAACTTCATAATAATTACGGATATTCTGTTTAATTAAGTCATTTTAAAAATCTAACTTATACTTACCATCCATGACTACAGTGATGATTATCACTATCGTCATAATGTGACCAACCAATATCATTCCAATCACTAGACCAATGCCCATCAAAAGCATAAGCTGTCCCAATAACCCCAAAAAAGAGAAAAGCTAGTAATAGTTTTTTCATATATATAATTCCAAAAATAAGATCAATAACATAATTACTATCCTAAATATCTACAATTTACCTAACTTTGCATAATACGAACACTACAAGTAAAAAACAGCCCCACTTTAAGATGTCACACATCAGTTTATAAATTTGTTGTCATTATATTTAATAGTAGTAATTGACTCGATCTATAAGGTTGGTGTTAAATTTAGCATATTTCACTCAATACAATTCGATTGTCAAAAAATATCTACTCCACAATTTCACTAAATATTTTCATATATGTGGCTAATTTTTAGATCCCTACATACTTAATTACAATTTAAAGATAAACACATGCTATATTTATCTTTTTTCAATAGATATCCGCTTATAGAATACCAATACTTTATTTTTAACAAATAAAACAATTTAATTAGGTATTTAAAATGAAAAGAAATGTACTAGGTTTATTAGTCATTTGTGCTGTCATCGCTCCTATTGCAGCACAAGCATCAGTTCAACTTCCAGTTGGCACACAAGAGATTGGTATTCAAGGTAATGCTAAATTGGGTAGTGGTTGGGATCTAAACTTAAATGGTTCTTACGGTAAATTTATTAAAGACAACTGGGAGCTAGGTGGTACAGCTTCTATTACAGCTAAAGATGAAAATAATGCAATCAGTGGTAAACTAGGTGTATTCACAGAATATAACTTTGTTAACTCTACTAACTGGGTTCCTTACGTTGGTGCAGCGACTGAACTAGCAGCTCTAAATTATAACAATAAAAATGGTGGTGATGCTGATTTTGGTAAAAGTGGTGATTCTTGGGCGTTAAATCTTAAACTAGCCGCTGGTCTTAAGTATTTCATCAACCCTAACATTGCATTAAGTTCAGAAGTTAATTACAACATAGCAACTGATGATATTGAGTTTTCTAGTGGTAAAGCAAAAGATAGCTTAACAAATATCATCTTCGGTACTCGCTTCTACTTCTAAATTCAAACCTGAATATTGATGATAAAAAATCTGCTAAATTTAGCGGATTTTTTATTATTGATTGATATATATATTACTTAGATTTATTGTAAATCTGCATCTTGTATTCAATATGGTGTAACTTAAAAGAATAAAAATCATCATAATATGGCGATCATATTTATTTATACGAATTGATACTTTAGGAACCCAAAATAATGAAAAACTTACTTGCACTAATCAGCGCTGCTTTATTATCTTTTTCTGTTCACGCAACTAAATTTACCGAAGGTGATTACTACAAAGTATTAGAACAACCACAATCAACAACGCCAATAGTGACTGAGTTCTTCTCATTTTACTGTCCCCATTGTTTTCAATTTGAACCGATAATGCGCGATCTGAAAACCAAGCTTCCAAATGATGTTAAACGCCAGAAAATGCATGTGTCATTTATGGGTGGCCCAATGGGTAAAGTTATGAGTAAAGCATTTGCAACTACAGTAATATTAAATATTTCTGATAAAATGGGTCCTGTCTTATTTAACTATATTCAGACGCTTAATCAGCTACCACGCAATGAAGCGGAAGTTCGCCAAATTTTCATCGATGAAGGTGTTCCTGCGGCAGAATTTGATGGCGCATTTAATAGTTTTGCCGTTAATTCTATGGTCGCTCGTTTTGATAAATCTTTTGAAGATGCTGGATTAACCGGTGTTCCAGCAGTTATCGTCAACAATAAGTACTTAGTAAAAACAAATAAAATTAAATCTGCTGATGAATATTTTGAATTAGTTAACTTCTTACTCAAAAAATAATATGACTCAATCAGAATAACCATCAAAAAGAGGCTTTAGTTAGCTTCTTATTTTTACTATAAATAACATACCATTAAATATTTAGAGATAATTACCTCATAACACTTCCTGTTGTGGTTTAATGCAATCTGATAATCTGTGTAATTATCATATACAAATATACCGCCACAAAATGGCGGTATTTAACATCATATCTATTTATGTGATCCGATTCGCTGTAACGTCCAGACACAATAAAGGCCATTGAGTGGCCTCTCAGAATCGCTTATTACCAATCAATCACCAACCCATAAGCCATCAGGAGTAAGACTTGGCTCTCCACCAACCCATGAACCGTCAGGAGCAAGGTTTGGTTCTCCGCCAACCCATGAACCATCAGGAGCAAGGTTTGGTTCTCCGCCAACCCATGAACCATCAGGAGTAAGACTTGGCTCTCCACCAACCCAAGAACCATCAGGAGCCAGATTACATTCACTACCACCAACCCATGAACCATCAGGACATAAAGAACGAGCAAAAGACAATTGGGTTGAAGAAATCATAATTACAGAAAAAATTATTAATATTTTCATTTAGGCTCCAAAGATATTGCATACGTTAGACTATATTTAACAGGGAAAATTATTAATAGCAGTGATACCCACCTGTTTTTTGATAATTCTGACAATCAGAATCATCTGTTCCACCTGAATGAGCAGAAGCAAAAGAAACAACACCAAAAATTAATACAAATACTGTTAATATTTTTACAAACATAAAAACATCCTTATATAACATGCAATAGATTTAACTATATTCATAAATGTATTAAATGTCTAAAAACATCTGTATTTAACAGTATGCATCTAATGTGATCCGATTCGCGGTTACGTCCAGATACAAAAAAAGCCGCAATAAGTGACCTTAGATTTAAAATAAATATATAATTAGGCGAAACACAAGTTTAGATTCATATTAAATCTACCTCATATAAAATAATACCGCCTCAAATTGGGCGGTATTTAACATCACAACTTTTATGCGTACTACGAAAATCACTATTCCAAAATAAAAAGGATTCACTATTGATGAATCCTTTTTTAATAGTTTATTACCATGTATTAATTGTAATAGTGTTTATATAATCTTTAATTACACGATAGCCTGATGGTTGAAAAAATGACTCATCTTTAATTTTTGCTTTATTCTTAGAAAGCTCAACTTCTATACCAGTTACAAACGCATTACCACCATAAGGGAAATTAGCATCATTTATTGCAAAATTTATAGTTACCGGTATGGTATGATTTTCACTAATTAGATCATTTAAATTTACTAATAATTGAGGTTTATCCTCTGAGCAAATATTCGTCAAGTGCGTTCTTGGTATATTCAACTGTTGGCTAAAATATACAACCTCTAAACAGCGCTGGCTTTTTGAATCCAAGTTCAAATATACAGACGACTCATCATCAAAGGCCGGAATATCAGTCACATTAAAAGATAGGTAATCTGTAGGATCAAATTTCCAATCATTATGTTGAACAATAATTTTATGGCCTGCAAAATTAACGTCTTTGTAAGCTTCTAACTGAACTTCTTCACCCACCTCAATAAATTGAATTGCTTTGTTATTAATTGAATCACCAACACCCAAATACATTTCATTAAATGAGTCATCATAAGCAACAACCATACGATCTAGATTTGGTAAACCAGATGACAAAACTTGAAAACTGGTAAAAAACAAAATTGATACAATCAACGTCTTGAACATAAAACCTCCATATACAAAAAACAGTCAATTTTACTTATAATTTGAGATAGTTTCCCACTTCCATATAAATCATTTTGGTTATAAAAAACTTTAAATTGTTAGACATTTAAGATACACATGTTAAAAAAGGCCACCTTTAAGTAGCCTCTCAATATTTACACTGTATGGCTTACTTTCTGTAATAAGTCATATTCAAAAGACTTGGTGTTTGCGCATAAGCTCGCACGCCACCAGTAACACTTGGTTTTCCATTTAAGGTCATTTCACCTGTAGATCTTACATCCAATGTCCCCATAAGGATAAATGAATCATCTTTCCAAACAGCAAATGGAATTGATTCACCAGCAGAAAAACCATCAGGAATTACCGTAAATATTTCTTTTGTTTCACCGCTACAAATAGTAGCAACTGTAATGTTTTCATAATTTTTATTGTTATACCTAACATCGACACAATAAGAATCATCAGGATTATATTCATTAAAAGCCATTGAAAATGATGTCTGTATATCCTGCTCAACTTTAAATGATTGTATCTTTAAATTAGTATGTTCTCCCTCTTTATATTGAGAAGCCTCTCCATTAAAATTAACATCAGAATATGCAGTTACTTTTAATCCAGATGGTACATCTAAAGATAATGACTCAGGATTTATCTTATTGATAACAGTTCCATCACCAATTAACCCTGTAATGTTATCACTTTGAATAAAAACATTATTAGCAAAAACGAATGTTGATACTAATGATAATGAAAGAATAGACAATTTAAATTTTAGCATTTAATTCTACCTAATATAGGAATAAAGAAATATTCTACATTTATATAAAAATAGTTATAACGTAAAAAATGATTATTTCTCTAATTCGCGGTATACCATCACAATTATCATAATTAACACAAAAAAGATTAATAAATTTGAATGTTTATTGAAAGAATAACGGTCTTAATCTAATTTTACCCCCCCCCTCCCTCGTGTGGATTTATCCTGAATATTTTCATGATAATTTTTCACCTTTTCAAAAAAATATAAAA
>CAMQTJ010000107.1 GCA_947037125.1 uncultured Holdemania sp. | reverse complement strand
TAATACTGGTTATCAACAACACCAATATTTGAAATTTCACCATCAAAATAATATTCATTTAATGACTTACCTTGCTTATCATACATATTAATTAATGTCATAACACAATTATCATCAAATAGATCATAATTTTCATCTATTGTATTTTCATGTTTTGTTATTATATATATGCTATCATCTTTAAAAACTTTAAAAGCAACACTAATAAATGAACAGATATCATCTGATTCTGTTTGAATAATTATTTCTTCAAATAAAACTTTTTGTTCTTTAGTTTCATGATTAATTAATACTACACTAACTTTATCACCATTTGTTTCAGTAGTTAATATATTAGTTTCATCTACAAAATATATATGTCTATCTTCATATATTAATTCAGGTACAAAGGTATCTAAATCAATTTTAAATAAATCTTCAGTGTCTAAATGATCCATGTTATATTCTTTAGTAATAACATAAGCATAATTATCATAAAAATATATACGCTGTATCCTATCGTCTATTTCATAATCCATTTCGCTTAAGTTTTCACTAGTTAAATCATAACTTCTTATCATATTTTTATAAGTAATATAAAACATTCCCTTATGCATATTAAAGCTTATATTTTCATCTGTATCATGCATATCTTTAAGAAATTCTAAATTTAAGACATTTTCACGATTAGTTCCATCTAAATCACATCTACTTAAATAATTAGAATATCTAAAATTAATATCAATTGGTTGTGAATTAACATAATATAATTTATCTTCAAATACAAATGAATAGCCAAACCCACCCCCTATAAAACTGCCTGTACATTTTTCTAAATTGTCTTCATTACAGCCGTTTTCATCATCATTGTTGACAATTGTAGCGATACCATCTTGATACTTTACCAAGTAATGGCTAAACATATTAAATTTTTTTTTACTAGAACTAAAATCAAATAATATACCATCTTCTAATTCTATTATACTTGAATCAGTATTGTATTTCATTTCATATTTTGATAAATCAATTTCTGCCTTTTCTTTCTCATTATTTGTACTGCATCCTGAAAGAATTAAAACTAATACTATAAATATAAGCTTTTTCATATTATTCCCCCTTAAAGTTAATTACTTTATATAATTAATGATATCATAATTCACAATAAAAAAACAATTATTTCACAAGTTATTTAATTATAAAGATTAAAAAAAGTAAATCATTTTTCAACGATTTACTTGATACAATACTATTTAAAAGCTTTTTTAAATTTATCAAAAACACTTTCATGATCAGTTTTTTTAGCTAATTCTTTTATTTTAATATATAACTCTTTTTCTTCTTTTGAAACTTTTTTTGGTACTTCAACATTGATTTGAACTATTTGATCACCAATTTCACTACCTCTTAAATCTTTGAAGCCTTTACCTTTTAATCTAAATTGAGTTCCAGTTTGTGTACCTTGTGGAACATTTAATTCAACATCACCATAAACTGTTGGAACATCAATACTGCATCCAATAGTTGCATCAATTGCACTGATTGGAACACTTATATGGATATTTCTGCCGTCACGTTTAAAGAATTGGTGATTTTTCACAACGATTTCAATGAATAAATCGCCATTAGGGCCCCCATTTGCACCACGTTCACCCTTAGCAGGTACACGAAGTTGTTGACCAGATTGAATACCACCTGGAATTTTCACATCAACTTCAACACGTTTATGTTCAAACCCTTTACCATTACATTTACTACATCTACGAGTAACTTTTTTACCAGTACCCTTACAATCAGGACAAACAGCTTGTGATTGAAATACACCAAATGGTGTTCTTTGTTGTGTAGTTACATTACCACTACCACGACAAGTACCACATGTTGCAACATCACTTTTAGAATGAGCACCACTTCCAAGACAATCGCTACAAACTTCATCAACTTCAATCTTGATTACTTCACTCTTACCGAAAACAGCTTCCATGAATGTTATATTCATGTGCATATAACGATTTTTACCTTTACGAGGTCCATTAGAATTTCTTGAACGAGATTGTCCACCACCAAAAAATGAACCAAATATATCACCAAGGTCATCAAATCCACCAGCACCAGAATAACCACCTTGTGCCCCATTCATTCCAGCATGTCCAAATTGATCATAACTAGATCTTTTTTGTGAATCTGATAAAACTTCATTAGCCTCATTTATTTCTTTAAATCTTGCCTCTGCACCACTATCTTTATTCATGTCAGGGTGATATTGTTTCGCCATTTTACGATAAGCTTTTTTAATATCAGCATCACTAGCGCTTTTATCTATTCCTAATACGTCATAATAATCTTTTTTATTACTCATTTTAACACCTTCCTAATTTATACTACTGATAAATTGTTGTAGATTATTATTACCACTTACTCTAATCCTTGGCAATAATAATTTATCCATACCAGCACTTATTTTACCATGTTTTGTGGTAAAAGCCATATCAACATCAACTTCTTTTAAAATATTTAATGCATTATCATTGTAATGACCAAAAGGATAACAATAAACACTACCACCATCAATATAATCAAATGATCTTTGTGTATCAATAACACCTTCATCAAATGGAGTAGATAATAGTAACCCTTTACCATCACTGCCACCTTGATGCATTAAAAATGAATGAGATTGTAATTCTAATCCCTCTTCACGCATTTCAATAAATGAATATGGTAACGAATCACCCATCCATCCACCTACAATAAATAATGTAGCATTAATATCATGATCAACAATTGAAGGATATGCATATTCATAAACACTTTTGTCACCATCATCAATTGTCATTGCATATGATAATTCATCAACTCTTGCACTATCATCCATAAAATAATTTACTTCAGCCATAGTTAAAGAAACATAATTATTATCATTCAAATAATCTAGTTGTTCATTAAAGTCATTTATTTCAATAAAATTGTTATTTTTACTACCTAAATTAACATTTTTATCATAAAAAAAATGATACATTAACACCGGTATTTCACTTGCTCCTAAATTATTATAGACTTGAATATTTTTATAATTCAAATCTTTTTTATCAATTTTAAATCTTTGATTTTGCATACTAACATAAAAATAATCTTCATCTTCTACATAAGTATCAAATATAAATTTACCTTTTAAATTTATAGAATAATTTTTATATTCATTAATCATTGTAAATGAATCATCTATTTCAATTTGATTTAATTCCAATAAATTATTAACAAATTTATAATTACTGCCATCTATTTCAAATTGTGAACCATTTAAATATAAGTCACTACCATCAATATTAAGTAAACCAAAACTATTTAAATCACTAAGATAAAAAGATTGCCCTTTAGACATATCACCAATTAAGTGATATGTTTCATCACTTAATTGGTATACATCGCATTTTTCAATACATTTAACCCTTTGATTCAAGAATTGATCATTTAATTCAAAATCGTTAACTATATTTTCATTTATTTCTTCTTTATTTTTACTTGGTGCACTACAAGCACTAAGTAAGCACATAAACCCTAGTACGAGTACTAGGATTTTTTGTTTATTAGTCTTTTTCTTTGAAATCTGCATCAACAATATTGTCATCGTTAGATGATGTAGTTTCATCTTGTGGTTGACCTTCTTGTTGTCCATCTTGTGCTTGTTGAGCATACATAGCTTCAGCCATCTTGTGAGCAGCTTGTTCTAATTCTTCAACTTTTTTACTTAAATTTTCCATATCGTTAGCATCTAATGCAGCTTGTAATTCATCACGCATTTTTTGTGCTTCATCTTTTTGTTCTTGTGTTACATTTTCATTGTCTGATTTTAATGTTTCATCAATTTGATTGATTAATTGTTCAGCTTTGTTACGAGTGTCGATGTCTGCTTTACGTTTTTCATCTTCCTCTTTATGATCTTCAGCATCCTTAACCATTTTTTCGATTTCAGCATCACTTAGACCTGAAGAATTAGAAATTGTAATAGATTGAGTTTGACCATTTCCTTTGTCTTTTGCACTAACATGTACAATACCATTAACGTCAATATCAAATGTTACTTCGATTTGTGGAACACCACGACGAGCAGGAGCAATACCACCAAGTTGGAAATTACCTAATGTCTTGTTATCACTAGCCATTGGTCTTTCACCTTGTAATACATGGATATCTACAGCAGGCTGATTATCAGCAGCAGTTGAGAATACTTGAGATTTTGATGTAGGAATAGTTGTATTACGAGTAATTAAAGTTGTCATAACACTTCCCATAGTTTCGATACCTAATGATAATGGTGTAACATCTAATAATAAGATATCTTTAACATCACCAGAGATAACTCCACCTTGAATTGCAGCACCCATTGCTACAACTTCATCAGGATTAACTGAACGGTTTGGCTCTTTGCCAAGTTCTTGACGAATGATTTCTTGAATTGCAGGAATTCTTGTAGAACCACCAACAAGTAATACTTGATGAATATCATTTTTAGTTAAACCAGCATCTTTTAATGCTTGTCTTACTGGAGTAATTGTACGATCAACTAATTTTTTAGTCATTTGTTCAAATTGAGCACGAGTAAGTGTTGCTTCAAAGTGTAAAGGACCATCTGCACCAGCTGAGATAAATGGTAATGAAATTTGTGTTTGCATTAATCCACTTAAGTCTTTTTTAGCTTTTTCAGCCATTTCTTTCATACGTTGCATAGCCATTTTATCTTTTGATAAATCTAAACCATTTTCAGATTTAAATTTAGCAACCATCCACTCAACAACAAGATTATCAAAGTCATCTCCACCAAGTGAGTTATCACCAGATGTTGATAATACTTCAAATGTACCATCAGCAAGATCTAAGATAGAAACGTCAAAAGTTCCTCCTCCTAGGTCAAATACTAATACTTTTTGTTCAGTTTCAGTTTTATCAATACCAAACGCTAATGCAGCAGCTGTTGGTTCATTAAT
>CAMQTJ010000106.1 GCA_947037125.1 uncultured Holdemania sp. | reverse complement strand
GTGCAAATAAGGATAAAGAAAAAGAAAGTGGCAGTGGATTACCGATCAACAGTAAACCGGATATGTCACCAGGAGTAACAATACCGACAACACCAAGTCTTGGGAAACAGCCATCAAAAAAACCAACACCAATGAATCCAAGTAAGCCGTTAAAGAAACCAGGTGGTAATTATAGTGGCATAGCAAATGGTGAAGATAACGGAAGTAGTGACAAAAAATATGATCAATTTCCAAGTGAAAAACATGTTGTGTGCAATGATTATAGAGAAGAGTGGGAAAAGGAAATAATTGATTTATGCGATAGCCTATATGTAAAATATGAGAAAAAATATGATGGGGAAATTCTTGTTAGCATAAAAAAAGCAATTATGGATATTCAACAAGAAGGTATACGCAAAAAGGATGTTGGATGGGTAGAGTATATGTGTATTACATCCGAAAGTCTATTGAGAATTGATGAATATTATATGGGGGATGGTATTAGAGTAGTTGGGATTAGTTCAGTATCATTGAAACCTGTCGAACTATTTAATGTACTTACTTTAAAAATTGAAGGATTGTCACTCAAGGTAACTATATTAGAATCTATTGGTTCAAATTTAGAATTCTAGACGCTAGAATTCACTATTGGATTCCCTATAGATATTTTAGGTGGAGAAATCGGATTAATGGTGGATGCTCAACTAATCGTTTTTAGTTTTATGTACACAGTAGAAATTTTAGAATATATAACAATAGAGGTAGGATTTCTAGCGCTGGCTTTTGGGGCCAAATCAGGGTTCGCATTTAATGTTGGAAATGGAGAATTGACGACTATACTATCAGGGGCAATAATTATTGGAGCTTGTTTAATTATAACTATTGATTTGTACGGAAGTTTAAGGGGGATATATGAGTAATTTTAATAGAATTTACTATAGTAGCGCCGTAATAATGGGGGTATATTCTATTTTAAACGGATCGATAATAAGCAATAATGTTATGGATACTATTTTGACGTTAGTTTTTGGTGTGATTTATATAATTGTAGGGCGATCAATTAATAAAGTCGAAATGACAAAAATGTATTTTAAAATATTCAAAAAAAATGCGATATATAAACTCTGGGAATTAAACTATTGTTGCTGTTTAGCATATGGATTTGTGTTGTTTGAATTTTATATTTCATTAATTAAGGGTGATGCTGATTTAAATGTTGCAGGAGTAATAGTTGTTTTTATGTTGAAAAAATTTGGGATTTTGGAGTTTGAAAAGTATTATCAAGTCTATTGTGATATTTGCATTGAAAAGAATTATGATATAGTTAGTAAAGCATCGATACACAAAAGATATAAAAAAAATGGCTTAATATTGTCTGTAATCGTGCTATGTGGGTTCATAGTTAATATTATAATTACTGGAAAATAGTAACAATTTATAACTATTGGAAGTACAATAAAATTTTTGAAGTATATCAATGGTGTACTTAAAACTACTTATTATTATGATTTTTGTCATGAAAATGTCGAATATCTAAATGCTGTGGACGATAAATAAATTGAAAATACATTTTAATATTTATGAGAACAAGTAGATAATCTAAAAAGATATAACAATGATTGTGAAGTAATAACAGAGCATAAAAAAATGTCAAATATTGAAAATAGGTAATCGTAAATGGATTAAATAACAGTTTTGTAGAAAAAGTAAAAGAATATCTTTGAGAAAAATTTGAATATAATTAGTGTGCTTTGATAAATGATATTTAAAATGAACATGGATATAATGGTCAAATGAAGGATGAAACAGGGGTAATACATTTGTGTGCAAAATATTATGATGCAAGTATTGAATTGTTTAGTCAAACCGATTTAAATTATTATGGTGACACAAAAAAAATGTTGCAACTTAAACAACTCCATATATACTTTAAATAACCCATACAAGTATGTGGATTTGTATGGTAATTATACAAGTGAAATAGCTAGTCAACAATCCAATATAAGTAGTGATACGCTATCATCAGATATTAACAGCGATGTTAAGAGTAGTGATAGTACTGATACAATAAATCAAAGCTTATCTTCAGAATATATTAATGATAATGCGTTGGTTGTTGAAAATTATAGACAAACTTGTAAATCATTTAATAATTCACAAAATAACTTATATTGCCAATCTGATTATAACTAATATTCAATTGCAAACACTACTAACGATTATACAAAATCTACAAAACCATCTCCAGCTACTGTTCCGCTAAATGTAACTGCCAGTAACCTACGGATCAACCGATTCGACCCAAAATAGGAACAACGATTGATATTCCAGAGAATTCACTTTCAATAATTATCCTACAGGATATGTTATTGGATGGATTTTGCTAGTTAAAATATTATTGTAATATAATAAATAAATCATAAAAATTATTTCGCATATTTTATTAACAAATGCTGGCAGTGATAAGAATAAGTTTTATAGTAATTATTTAGATTTTACAATATGTTTGATTTATTGTTTAAAACCCAAAATTGGAAGATGGAGAAAATTATGTATGAAAAATTACCTAAGATATTTAGGGTATATATGGAGATAGCTTCACTTATTATGGTAATGTTTTTGATAGTTGGTACTTTACTAGTGACAATATGGCTTAAAGATTTTATTGCTATTGCTGATTATTTTTTACTAGCTTTTATTATTATTTATATAGTTAATGGAATAGCGTCAATTGCTTTAGTTTGGTTGCATTTGTATTGTAAAAAAAAGAATAGAAAAATAGATAATAGGTAAAATATAAACTCAATATAAGAAAAACTAAAATAAAATTTTAGTTAATGGCATGAAATCTTTGTTTTTAAGAAGGAATAATTAAAATTAGATTAGTAGAATGTTCTGATATAACTTTCGTAATAATAAAAGTTCTCTCATGTTATATTAGTAGATAATTACCTGAATGTGTAACTAATTTAATAATTTTATTTATTATTAATATTTCCAACTGACCAACAGATACATAAAGACGAAAAATATGTGTAGGTGGCATGATAGCATTAGTTGTAGATTGGGAAAAAGGAGACCAAAGTGAATAAAAATATGATTGATAGAGAATCGGAAATTAGGAAGAAAATTAAGCGGTGCATCAGAAACTATAAGTTGCTTAAAATATTAGTTGTAGTCTTATATTTTATTGTAATAACGATTATACTAAGTGGGAATTTGTATCAAAAAGATTTTTTTGTTTGTTTAATTGCGCCTAATATTTTTTTAATAACTTATATTCAGGGACGTAAAATTTGTGATGGCTATATTTACAATATGATTTTAGCAAATCAAAATATTAAGTTGGCACAGTATTATATCGAAATATTAAAATATTTATATAAACCTAATACATTTCATTATAAAATAAGATTAATAGAATATCATATGATCTTTACTGGTGAATTGGATATGGTAACGAAATATTTAGAAGAGTTAGAAGAGCGTTGTCAATCATCTAAAAAACGCATTTCAAGATTAAATATCGTCACGCTAACATCTTTGAAAATATCATATTATTCTTCAATAAATAATGAAGAAAAATTATTAGAACTTACTGATTTTATTCAAAAAAAGCGTCATAAGGACTATAGATTAATAGAAAACTGGAGTGTAATTTATTCTTCGAGGGTATGTGAAGATTATGATAAAATGAAACATTATTTGGATAATGTATCTTGTTATAACTCAATTAGTTTACTAACTAAAGCATATTATTTAGGTGTTTATTATGAAGCAAAAGAAGATGAAATAACAGCAAATAAATATTTCAAATTTATTTTAGAAAATTCAGGAGATTTTTACTATTATAAAGATAAAATAAAAATATGTCCAAGTACAGTTAAATCAAATATAGTGTATACTGATTTAGATATTAACCTTGATTGTAAAATTATCAATTTTTATAAAATTTATTACAGAGGTGAAATCATAATGTCTAATATTGCAGCGATACTTGTAATTTTTGTTCTAATATTTTCGTGATGTTAAAACTGAATAAAATATAATAGTAAATTATTCATACTAAATAAGATTAAATAAGTATAAGTAGTGAATGAAGGTTGAATATCAAGCTGATAATTTTGATATATTCAGAGTATTATTTATTAATAGGTATTAAAAGATAAAAATTATTAGTGAAATAAATGATTTTGCTATTAACGAAAATTTCATTAGTAGGTATAACTAAGGAGAGAGTGTAAATGCGAAAGTGTGAAGTTAAAAAAGCAAATATAGATTATTGTAAGATAAAAGGCTACAGCATAATTATGGTGAAAGGTAAATATTATTTAGTAGATGCAATGACAGGTTTTTCAGGAGGTAATATTAAATTTATAACTTATCTTTATCCAAGATTGGCGACTGAGTTAAAGAGTTATGATTCGAAAAAAAAGAGTAAGAATACAAGACCGGTCATGAGTGGATATACACAAGTATTAATAGTTATAGCTGCCATGGGAATTCAAAAAACGAACATTTTTAATGACGCAAACATTGATAGATTTATCATTCCAACAGATAATAATATATCACTTATAATAATTGCTTTGTCGATTTTTATAGTTTTTTTGATTTCAAAATATATAAAGAAGACAAGACAAAAAAGAATATCAAATTCTCTCGAAGAAAAAATCAGATTTGACCTAGAAATATCGTTTGAGATGAGTGGAAAATCTAGAAATAAAACGAAGAAAACAATGGTTCTATTTTATGTATTCTTATTTATTTTTTATATTATGAGTATTTGCATGTTTATGGTGCTTGATAATTACTTATTCATAACTGCAATTGTATTAATATCGTGTTTTCTTTTCTTTCCGTTGGGTAATATTGCGAATGGCAGTATGGAGGTTTGTATTAAAAAAGTAACTTAATTGACTTCATAATCTACTTTGCTTGTAGAGTTTTGTATATATAAATTGAAAGTGTTAATAGTCTTATTAGATACAATATTGGTAAAGTCATCAATTTATCAGTGCTGTATCTTTTTAATTTTAAATTATTATTAATCAGTCGGGACTAATGATAAATTGAAATTATCGATATAATTGATAATAAACTAGAATATGATAGTTTTAATAATTTGATTAATGTTGTAGATAGTAATAAAGATGAA
>CAMQTJ010000105.1 GCA_947037125.1 uncultured Holdemania sp. | reverse complement strand
GATGGCAAAATAGTGAAATCTTATTAAAAGAAATGATTCATGAATTATGTATTGAATTTGATTATAGTTTAGAAAATAACATAATAGAGGTTTTATTAGATGATAACATAATTGATGAATTTAAATGGGTTAATATTTTCTACTCCTTTAAAGATCGTTTTATATTTGCGTATTTAATTTTTTGTGCTTTGTGTATATCTAAAGGTAATGCTATTATATTATCATTTTTTGATTTATCATATTTTAATACCGTATTTGGAGAAGATGGAACTTATGCATTACAATATTTTGTACAACATCTACATCGTGATGCAAGTAAAGCGATTTTAAAATATCGAAGTATAGAAAATAGTAAAAAAGATTTTCATCAAATAATATTTAAATATCCTCAACTTAGACCATATCAAATTGAGTTTTATTTAAATCATCGTACCAGTGGTTATTTTTATACGATTGAAATGTTTATAACTAATACTAAGGTTTGTTATGAAACTGCAAGAAACTCACTTGATATGCTTGTACAATTAGGTTTTTATGATAAAATAAAAACGGGTAAAAAATACATATATTCGATAAAATAAGAATTATGTATATAAGTTGAAAGTTGGTAAGTATGAGTAAAGATATAAAGTCGATGTATGTTCATGTTCCTTTTTGTGAAAATATATGTAGTTATTGTGATTTTAAACGTTTTGGATATAATTCTGTGTTGGTGAAAAAATGGTTAATTGCACTTAAAGAAGAAATTAAAGGATATAATATTAATGAAAATTTAGAAACAATTTATATTGGTGGTGGTACACCAAGTGCACTTAGTTATGATGAATTAAATCAATTGTTACAAATAATTCAACCATACAGTAACAATGTAGTTGAATATACAATAGAGTGTAATCCTGAAAGTGTTGATAATGATAAAATATTATTGCTTAAACAATATAAAGTTAATCGTATTAGTTTAGGTGTTCAATCTTTTGATTCAAAATTATTAAAATTAATGAATCGGAAACATGATACTAAAACGGTTATTGATGTAATAAATATGTTTAGACAAAATGATATAACTAATATATCAATTGATTTAATGTATTCATTGCCATTTCAAAGCATAAAGATGTTTGAACATTCATTGAATATGGTGAAGCAATTAAATATTACACATATATCCCTTTATAGTTTGACGATAGAAGAAAATTCACAGTTTAAAAAACAAAAATTGGATAAACTAGATGATGATATTGAATGTGATATGTATTTAATGGCTATAAAAACACTTTCAAGTTTTGGTTTTACGCAATATGAAATAAGTAATTTTTCACTTATTGGTTATAAATCAAAGCATAATCTTGCCTATTGGAATTATGATGATTTTTATGGTATTTCAATTGGTGCAAGTGGTAAGATAAATAATATTCGTTATGATAATACTGGTAATTTTATAGAGTATTGTAAACATAATTATATTGAGGAAAAATACGAACTTGATTTAGATGAAATGATGTTTGAAAATATCATGATGTCATTAAGACTTAAAAAAGGACTAAATATTTTAGCATTTAATAAAAAATATAACTGTGATTTATTATTGAAATATAAACATGCATTAAGTATTGCCGATGAAAAAAAATATTTAATTATCAAAGACAACAATTTAATGACTACAAATATTGGTTTTATGCTACTTAATGAAGTTTTACAATTATTTATGGATTAATTATTATAACAATAAAATAAAGAAACAATGTATATGTCACTATTAATTTAGAGTGAATATACATTTTTTTTATGTTTTATCTAAATTTATAATCAAAATTACTATAATAATCAATAAAAAAGATAATCTTTATACAATCTTAATATCACACTAATATATCTTTGCACCATTTTTATATGATAAAAACTATAATATAAATGTGGAGGCGATGTTATGTTTAACCTAATTTATACAAATGAAATAGCTTATAAATTAATTAGTAAAAAGTTATTGGATAGGCATCCGTATATATTTGTTTTCTTATTGTTGACACTTGTACCAATGATTACATTACTATCAGTATTTGCTTGTGGTATGTCGGTGCTGTTGCCATTATCATATCTATTTGGATGGTTGTAATAATGCCAAGTTAAATATGATTTACAAAAATGAATATAAATCATAAGAAAAGGGGTATTAAAATGAAAGTTGAAATGATTTTACTAGGTGTTATTCTTGTTGCACTTATTGGGTATTTACTGTATGCGTTGGCATATCCAGAAAAATTTTAAAATAAAGACTTAATTGTCAAGGGGGAACAGCTATGTTACAAATAGCATTAATATTATTATTTTATATGATATTGGTTATACCAATGGGGACATACTTATATCATATCGCAACTTATAAGAAAACATTTGCGGATTCAATCTTTAATAAAATAGATAACTTTTTATATAAAATATGTGGTGTAGATCCTAAAAGTGGTATGAATTGGAAAAAATATACGATTGCATTTATCGTAACTAATATTTGTATGATGTTAGTAGGTTATATATTTTTGCGTTTTCAATCAATTAATTTACTTAATCCAAATGGGATTGAAAATATGGGCATGGCATTATCATTTAATACTATTATAAGTTTTATGACTAATACTAATCTTCAACATTATATTGGTGAATCAAGTTTATCTTATCTATCGCAAATGGCAGTTATTACATTTATGATGTTTGTATCTGCTGCAAGTGGTTATGCTGTATGTGTTGCTTTCATTAGGGGGTTAATTGGTGCTGATAAGTCGAATATTGGTAACTTTTATTCGGATTTAATTAGAATAATTACGCGTGTTCTTTTACCGTTATCAATATTTGTATCAATCTTTTTAATAGCACAAGGTGTTCCACAAAATTTATCACCTAATATAACAGTAACAACAATTGAAGGTGACTATCAAGATATTGCAATGGGACCTGTAGCAGCGCTAGAATCAATTAAACATATTGGAAACAATGGTGGTGGTTTTTATGGGTCAAATTCGGCTACACCTTTTGAAAATCCTACAATTTGGACAAATATAGCTCAACTTTATTCAATGATGTTATTACCTGGAAGTATTGTTGTTATGTTTGGGAAAATGGTTAGCAAGTCAAAAAAAGAAAAAACTAAAAAACGAAATAAATTATTATCAAGTGAGGGTACTACGATCTTTATTGCGATGAGTGTAATCTTTTTAATCGGATTAGGTATTTGTTATGTATCAGAGATGTATGGTAATCCAAATCTTGCAGAAATAGGTTTATCGCAAGTTATGGGTAATATGGAAGGTAAAGAAGTTCGCATAGGAGTAGAACAATCAGCTTTATTCACGAGTGTCACAACAGCTTTTACAACAGGTAGTGTTAATAATATGCATGATACATTAACGCCAATGGCAGGATTTGTAGCTATGTTGAACATGATGCTTAATCTTGTATTTGGTGGAAAAGGTGTTGGCTTAATGAATATGATTATTTATGTAATGCTTACTGTATTTATTTGTAGTTTAATGATTGGTAAAACTCCTGAATATCTTGGTAAAAAAATTGAAGGAAAAGAAATGAAACTTGTTGCACTATGTATTATTATCCATCCTTTATTGATATTAGGGTCAACAGCAATTGCTGTTTCTATTCCACAAGGAATTGAAGCAATTACAAATGGTGGATATCATGGTTTATCACAAATTCTTTATGAATTTGCATCAAGTGCTTCAAATAATGGTTCAGGTTTTGAGGGCTTAATTGATAATACTAATTTTTATAATATTATCACAGGTATTGTAATGTTTATTGCACGTTATGCAATCATAATTTTACAGATGGCTATTGTTGGATCATTGATGAAAAAACAAAGAGTTAATGAAACAATTGGTACACTTAAAACAACAAATACAGTATTTATTATATCGTTAATAATTATTATATTTATATTTGCAGCATTGACATTCTTTCCAGTTTTATGTCTTGGACCAGTTGTTGAACATCTTATGATGTTTAACTAGAGGAGGCTTTATCAAATGAAACAATCAAAAGAAAAAATATTAAGTAGTAAAATAGTTTTTCAAGCATTAAAAGATGCAATAATTAAATTAAATCCATTATATATGATTAAAAATCCTGTAATGTTTGTAGTTGAAATTGCCTTTGTAATTACTTTAATGTTGTCAATATTTCCATCATTTTTTGAGGAAAATAGTGAACATATGCAAATATTTAATATTATTGTTTGTGTTGTCTTATTAATAACTGTTATTTTTGCAAACTTTGCTGAGGCAATTGCTGAAGGTCGTGGTAAGGCACAAGCAGCTTCATTAAAAAAGACGCAAAAAAATACTAAGGCAAGATTAATTTGTGAAGATGGTAGTGAAAAAATCGTTGATTCTTCTGACCTTAGAAAAGGTGATGTTGTTTTAGTTTTAGTCGGTGAAATGATACCAAATGATGGTGAAGTAATACAAGGTGTTGCCACAGTTGATGAATCAGCAATTACTGGAGAATCAGCACCTGTTGTACGTGAAAATGGTGGAGATTTTTGTAGTGTTACCGGTGGAACAACTGTTGTTAGTGATAGTCTTAAAATTGAAATCACATCTAATCCTGGCGATAGTTTTTTAGATAAGATGATATCACTTGTCGAGGGTGCATCTCGTAAAAAAACACCTAATGAAATTGCATTAAATACATTGCTTGTTTCTTTAACAATTATCTTTTTAATAGTAATTATTACTTTATATCCAATTGCGAAATTTAGTAATGTATCAATATCTATTTCAACACTAATTGCTCTAACAGTATGTTTAATTCCAACAACAATTGGTGGATTATTATCAGCGATAGGAATTGCTGGAATGGATAGAGTTACACGTTTTAATGTAATTGCAATGTCTGGTAAAGCTGTTGAGGCTTGCGGTGATGTTGATACAATGATTTTAGATAAAACAGGAACCATTACATTTGGTAATCGTTTAGCTTGTAAATTTTATAGTGTTGAAAATATAGATGATGATGAATTAATAAAAAATGCAATGATTACATCATTATACGATGAGACTCCTGAGGGTAAGTCAACATTACAACTTGGAAAAACATTAGGGTATGAAGCTTGTGATGTACAAGTTAAAGAAATATTTGGCTTTTCTGCTCAAACAAAAATGAGTGGGCTTGATTTGCAAGATGGAACTAAAATTCGTAAGGGTGCAAGTGAGGCGATATCACAATATGTATTATCAATGGGTGGAAAAATACCACATGATTTACAAAGCATAGTAAATGAAATTGCATCATTAGGG
>CAMQTJ010000104.1 GCA_947037125.1 uncultured Holdemania sp. | reverse complement strand
TTATTGTTGGTATTATTGTTGGTATTATTGTTGGTATTATTGTTGGTATTATTGTTGGTATTACTGTTGGTATTACTGTTGGTATTACTGTTGGATCTGGAGATGTACTTGGAGTAGGAGAAACAACAGCTTCTTCTACAATTACCTTACATGAAATTGAATAATCTTTTGAATTATAAGTTACTGTATATTTAACTGTATAAGTATTAGCTTTCTTTGTACTAATTTCAGTTACAACATTTCCTTTATCATCTGTAATTTCAATAACCGGTGTAATATCTAATGACTCTCCTAATGAATTTCTCACACTAATACCTGCATCAGCATACTTTTCGTTTATTTTTAATGTTATCTTATCTTTTCCATTTAATGTTAATACAGCAACATCTTCTTCTGTTTTAATAACACTAAATGTTATAGAACTAATTTTACTTGTCAAACGGAATACTTTTTGGTTATGTCCTAAAACGAACCCATTACCATAATTTTCATTATAACCAGGATCTCCTGGTTTAATATAATTTATAGTGTATGGTATTCCTCTTTGATTTGCCCAAGCAATAGCATCAGCTTCCAGATATGCATGCATGTCTGGAACTAAATCAGGCAATGGAAAAGATTCTCTGTCTTCATTGTATTCATAAAATTGCGCTTGTTCTTTAACATATGGATAAAATGCACTGTATGAATAGTAATTAGGTATAGCATATGGAAGTATTCCTAAATTCATATGAATCTTCTCTTTAATGCTCTCTATTGATTTTTCATACGGAACATAATTGTACAATTTCATTTCCATACTTTCATTATATATACTTCTATCATAACCAGAAACTAGGTAGTAATCTACAATTAGCGCATCATTAATATTTAAACCACCCGCTCTTTGTAATATTTCTAATCCAAATTTATAAAATGAAGTCATTTGTTCGGCTGTTAAATTAGTTTGAAAATTCTTTCCTACAGCATCTAAAACACCATATACTTGAGAAACTCCAGAAATATTCATTAATTCATTAATTATACCATTTATAACCATGGTTTGATTAGCAGCACGTTCAGTTGCACCACCTTTAAGAGTTTTTCTTCCTCTTGCAAAAGCTAAAGCCTGTTCTCCGTCGACTTTATTTGTTCCAGCTGGTACATGTATCCAATCATAATCATCTTCGTACCATCTACTACCATTTTGTTCGACTATTCCTTTAGGATATTTTTCAGCATCAACTGTCACATAAATCCCACCTAAAGCATCAACTAAATCTTCTAAACCTTTAAAATTTATTTTCATAAAATAATCAACATCTATACCAAACATATCACCAACTGTATCAACTACACAATCAGTTCCACCAGCATTAGAGTGAGTTATTTTATCTCTACCTTTATTTCCATAACAAGCAATAGGTACATAAGTATCACGTGGTATACTTGTAATATTTACTGTAAAGTTCACAGGATTAACAGTTGCCAAGAATAATGCATCAGCAAGACCTGTTAACGCACCTGTTTCAGACGGCTTATTAGAGTCCACACCCATTAATAATATACTAAATGGTTTTTCTAAATCTTCTATATTACCATCATTAGTGTTAACAATTTCTTGAACTTCTTCTCTTGTCTCTAAAATTTTTGTTCTTGTGTTTATATCTTTAAATCCTTCAACATTTTCAAACATTGAAGCATAACTTTCAGCAACCATAATTGCATCAACATGCCCATCGTACAATGCAGCAATCAAATAATTTAAATTTTCATATGGTAATAATTCAACATCTTGATCAATATTAGAATCTTCCAATATTAAAAGTGGAACAATATATCCTTCCATACTTGTTTTCATATCAAAGTACCCGATTTTTTTATCTTTTAAATCGACGACTTCAGTTGCCTTACTGTCAGCTAAAACAACGATTGCTCCAACGTATGTTTCTTCACTAATAGAAACATCATCTAAAGTTTCTTCTACTTTAACAAGCAGTCCAGAAGCTGCAATATTGCCACCAATATATGTAATTGACAAAGCAATAATTATTACAACTTGTGCTATTTTCCCGAAATTAGTCTTCCCTTTTTTTATAAAAGCAGTTTTTGAAAAACCAATTTTTATTGAAATCATTGATAAAATTAAAGCGATTAAAATTACAATCATAATAGCAATTAATCTTAATGATGTTTCTAGACCACCATAACGCCATAAATTCAATGAAGTATACGCAGATGACAATAATGTCAAAACGCCAACTATAGCCATTATTATTTTAAATGGTAATTTATCTTTTTTCATATTAGTCCATAAATAGTATTTCTACTATCCCTTTCAATTTAACTATAAAATTATACCCTATAATCTTTTTAATTTCAAATATTCATTACATTAAATTACTTTTTTTTACAAAAATGACAGAAAAAACAAATAATTAAACCAAAAAAAGATAATATAGATCCAAGTTTAAGACCAGGTGGTATAAAATTCATTGTAATTTCATGAGTTCCCTTTTGTAATTCAAATCCGATAAATCCATTATTAATATTACTATAATTAATTTTTTCACCATTAGCTACAATTTGCCATCCATCATAATAAGGAATTGATGTAACTATCATCATATCTTTTACTAAATTAATTTTACCTGAAATACTATTATCGTCATAACAAATATCATACATTGAATGACTTAATAAACTATCATACCATTCATCTATCCATTCCATATTATCATAGAATAAATTATCAAATTCAGCTTCGTATAATTTAATCTCAGCACTACCTTTAGGAAGATTAATTTCACCATAATCAAATTCATCATAAAATATTTGATGTTGAATTGCATTATCGTTTTCATCTAAAACATAATACCCATTGTTCATTGCCTCAGACATGTAATAAATAATTCCTTGATCAAGTGAGCTTATATCAATCTTTTTATCAATTACCTTATCTGATATATCTAACATATCATGCATAATATAATCTATATTATTATTGTCATTAACCGCTACATTATTAAGCAAAAACATATCTTGTTCAAATACACTTAATTCATTAAATACATCTATTGATACTTGATTACTCATTCCATAAGCTATAGGAACATGATAGTTATTGATAAAAACATCGCGTCCATCTATTGTCTTAAAAAATTCATATCCAAATGGAACTATATCTTCCATTGATTCGAATTCATGTAAATCATAATTAAAATCATCTTCAGCATATGTCATCCAATATTTTGAAGATAGCAAAGTTTTTAGCATCGTTTTACCTTTTTCAGGCTTAATATACCAAGCTCCCTTACTTGAAAATCTATTTAAAATAAAATCAGTTTGACTATAATTTAAAATAGAATGATAAACAGTAAACGATTTATAATTATTACTCATTGGATTATTTAAAGATAATGGTAAAAGTGTTGGTATATCTATTCGATAAAAAGATTCATCTATTTGACTTAATTCATCAAAAACATCACTATCACGTATTTTTAAATTTTCTATATCCTCTCCATTAATTGGTTTATTAACATCATCTAAATTGTAGAAGACATTAAAAAATGAATACAAAACTTCAAATAGCACTATAAATATAATTAATAATTTAATACTTTTCTCATTGTTCTTATTCTTAAATTTATAAAATAATATTCCATAAATAATTAAGACAATTGATAAAACACAAACATTACGAATTATTATACTAAAACCCCAAGATTCAGTACTTAAATTAAGTATTGCCGTTATTAGTAAACATAACACCATAAATATAGAAACACTAATTGAGCTAATAACAAATAACTTCTTTTTAATTTTATCGACATTAGCTATCGTAAAGGCTACTAGCAATGCATTAATGAATATTATATTAAGCATCCATCTAGTTTCATAATTTTGGTTAAATAAAATATAAAACATTGGGAAAATTGCAAAAATCCCATAACATATATAAAGGGCTATTATTGTAATTTTACCTTTTATTTTTTTTAGACTTAAAAAGGGAATAATTAAAAAAGGGAATATTATCAATGAATAATTACTCATACCACCATTCCAACCAATACCTGCACTATCGTTTACATTTACAAAAAAATTAGAATTAGTTCTCCAATCATTTACCGGATTGATGAATGATGTTATAAATCTGAAAATATTGTCTTTACCAATAGTATTTAATCCTATATTAAAATCCGATACGCGATCATTTCCAGATAATGCCATCATTGAAGGTATCAAAGTTATTGAACATATTAATAATCCAACCATTAAGCACAACACAAAACCACCTGCTTTTTTAAGCATATTAACTAAATCAAATTTGTCAATTGAGTCAAAATATCTAAATAAAGTATACAAAAGCATAAAGGGAATAAATAAATATAAAAAATAATAATTCACAATCCCCAAATATCCAATTGATAAGATTAAGCCGGTTTTTTTATCATCAAATAAATATTTTTCAACAAAATATAAAACAAGTGGCATAAATAAAACAGCATCAAGCATGTGATTGTTTGCATAATTAATTAAAATAAATCCACTAAAAGTTACTATCAATCCACCAATTGCACTACCCAAATCAGATTTTGTTACTTTAAATAACCATAAATATGTAAAACACACACACATTAATGATTTAATTATATTTAAAGTAAGAAAAAATTCAATTACTAAATCAACACTTGGCAATAACATTGTCAACCAAAAAAATGGAGATCCTAAAAAATAAAATGTACTTGCCCCAAAATAATTATTTCCTAAAAAATTACTCCAATCCCAAAAAGGCAATGCCCCATCATGGATTCGATTATAACCCTGTATATACATTCTTAATTGTTGTTCGGAAAAATCTCCTGAAAATGCCCATACATGATCATTAAATAATACATATGGTAAAAAAACTATTAATACAATTAATAATGCAAACAGCAAAAAACTATGTTTCTTCATCTTTTCAACTATTCTTAATTTCATTAATAATCCTCCTAATCCAAGAATTCTTCAACAATATAAGTCGGTCTATGTTTTGATTCTAAATATATTTTCCCTACATACTCTCCTACAACACCAATTGATAATAGTTGTAACCCACCAATTGCCCAAATAGATATGGCAATCGTTGTCCATCCAGTAACTGTTTGTCCAATAAATTTAACGTATAAAAAATAAATCATTAATAAAATACTTACAGCAAAAACTAAAAAACCTGTTACTGTAATAAATCTTATCGGTTTTACGGTAAAAGATGTAATACCATCAAATGCAAAATTCAACATTTTTTTCAATGGATACTTACTTTCTCCGGCAAATCTTTCGTTACGTTCATATTCAACATTACAACTTTTAAATCCTATCAAAGGTATAATCCCTCTCAAAAACAAATTAACTTCTTTATAATTATCAAGTTGTTTAACAACCCTGCAACTAAGAAGTCGATAATCAGCATGATTAAAAACAATATCTACCCCCATAATTTTCATAAATTGATAAAATAATAGAGCTGAATTTTTCTTAAAAAAAGTATCTTTTTTCCTACTAGATCTTACACCATAAACAATTTCATTACCTTCATAATATTTATCTACAAACTG
>CAMQTJ010000103.1 GCA_947037125.1 uncultured Holdemania sp. | reverse complement strand
ATGGGAGAACTAAATGAAATTTAATTCAATGATACCAGAATTGACAGTTTCTAATATAAATCAAACCAAGGATTTTTATGTGAACAAATTAGGTTTTACTCTTGAATATGAGCGTGAAGAAGATAATTTTGTTTTTTTATCCTACCATAACACTCAATTTATGTTTGAGCAGATACATCAATCAGGATGGAACACAAGTGAGTTAGAGTATCCATTTGGTCGTGGTATTAATTTTTCTATTTCTGCACCTAATGTGTATGATCTATACCAAAATGTTCAAGACTGTAATATTAAACCGTATCGTACACTTCAAGAAGCAATTTATAAATGCGACAACGAAGATATTTTAGAGGTTCAATTTTTAATACAAGACCCTGATGGTTATTTGTTGCGATTTACAAATTAATTTATTTCGCAAAATCTTCATTGCACGCAAGTACGTATATTCAATATCAACCAAGTAAAATAAAACTGAATAAGCAAAACGAAAACACTTATATATGTAGCATTAGCAATAGCTACAGAAAAACTTACTAATTAAATAATATTAAAAAATGTACTTTTGAGAAATCAAGGTGCTTTTTTTGTGCCCGTAAAGGTGAATGTGACGATGATTTATTTAATCTAATACTGTATTGAGATATTAGCTTTTCTAATTCAAAATTTAGTGACAAACAAAATTCAAAATCATATGGAATAACATGGTGGGTTCTAATGAACTAGGATCAGTTATACAAACTTTTTTTTCGCACTTGGTTTATTACTTGCAATTTATATTGCTACAAACATATTAGAATTATATGGTGTGTTAAACTGAGAAAAGGTACAGACTTTTACTGAGCTAACTCTTATAACCATCTTTGTTCACTTGAAGATGTTGACTAGAATGGATTTACAATAAAGAAAGATATGTATTATAAATAAAAAGTCCTTTGATTAAGATAATAAATGTTTCTCCTCATTGAATAATGCAATTAATTTTAGTTTTTTGAATAATGTGTTTTATCTAAGCATACAGTTAAGTAGTAAGGAGGATTTATATGAATACAACAGATATATTAAAGAATATAGGTCAAAGGTGTGGTGGAGATATTTACTTAGGAATTGTGGGACCAGTAAGGGTTGGAAAATCGACATTTATTAAACAATTTATGGAGAAGGTAGTAATCCCTACTATAACTGATGAAAATGAACTCGCAAGAATGATTGATGAATTACCACAAAGTGGTGAGGGTAAGACAATCATGACAACTGAGCCAAAATTTGTACCAAATAATGCTGCCGAAATACAATTTGATGATGGATTTAGTGCGAAAGTTAGACTAATTGATTGTGTAGGTTATGTAATACCTGATGCAAAAGGGTATGCAGATGAAAATGGTTTAAGAAAAGTTATTACTCCATGGCTTCCAGAAAGTGTAACGTTTGATGAAGCTGCAAGAATTGGTACTCAAAAGGTAATACAAGATCACTCGACTATCGGTATTGTTATTACGACTGATGGTACAATTACAGATATTGCAAGAGAATCATATGTGAATGCAGAAAATGAAGTTATTGATGAATTAGTTAAAATTAATAAGCCATTTGTGATAGTAGTAAATACAAAAGATCCTTCTAGTTATGTATGTAAAAATGTAGTTAGTACATTGGTTGCGAAATATGATGTACCAGTTTTAGCACTTGTTTGTAATAAATTAACTGAGATGGATGTCTATTCATTATTGCGCGAAGCTTTATATGAATTTCCAGTCTCTTCAATTGATGTAGAGATGCCAAAATGGGTTTCAGTATTACATTCATCACATTGGCTAAAAGAGTCTTTAGAACAATCTATAAGTGATAGTATGCAATCAATTGATAAATTAAAAGAAATAGATAAAATAGTTGATGTAATTTTAGAAAATGAATATGTAGAAAATGCAAATCTTGCATTTGTAGATACAGCAACAGGTATTGCTACTGTTGAAATGAGTGTTGTTTCAGGATTATATAATCAAGTATTAAAAGAAATTTTAGGAACTGATATCAGTGATAAGTCACAACTTATTGCGATACTTCAAGATTTTGCGATAGCTAAAAAAGAATATGATTCAATTGCTTCAGCATTAAAAATGGTTAAGCAAACAGGGTATGGTGTTGCATCTAGTACACTTGAAGATATTGAATTATCAACACCTGAAGTTATTAAACAACAAGGTAGATATGGGGTTAAAATAAAAGCTGTTGCACCATCAATTCATATGATAAAAGTAGATGTAGAAAGTATCTTTGATCCAATAATAGGTTCTAAAATGCAAAGTGAAGAACTAGTTAAGTATTTACTTCGTGATTCTAGTGATAGTATGGCAATATGGGAATCAGATATATTTGGTAGGCAACTTAAAGATTTAATTAAGGATGGTCTAAATTCCAAATTATCTTTAATACCTGATGCTGCAAGAATTAGAATTCAAGCTGTATTAAGTAAACTTGTAAATAAAGGAAAAGGTAATGTTATAGCAATTGTATTATAAAAAAAATCTCGTGAAAACGAGATTTTTAATTACTACATACTGAATTTGAAGTTGAACCATTTGAAAATTGCATATAACCACAAACTTTAACTTTACCATAAGCATCATATATTTGATAACTATTGGCATAAGAAGTTATATCATATTGAAATACATTGTCAAAATATACTTTTCCGACAAATGTAGGGCTACCTAATATCCAAGAGTATGAGAATAGTTGAGCTCCCCAAGCATCTACATGTGTGTTGTTGAAACTAAGTGAAATATCTTTTTGACCCAATTCATTAGTGCTTTCAAAACCTTCAGCACTAAAGTAAACATTAGCTACACCAAATTCGTCTGTAACAATACTAATACCATTTAACTTATTTGGTATATGATCATAAAAATTAACTAAAGTATTAAACTTTTCATTAATTAATCCTGTCGTTTCATAACCTATTCCGTTAGCAGAAGCGTATGGGAATGTTCCCATAACATGTGTTATACTTTCAACACTATCAGGTTGAACCAATGATTTTGGATAATTATCGGGATCATCGTGTAAAGTGTCTAAAATAATATTTGCGATGTTACCAGGTAAATTTAATTTACTAAGTCTACTTGTGTAGTATGTATTTTCACCTTTAACTGCTTCGTCAAAACCTAACCATACAGCCGTAGTATATTGCGTTGTAGATGCAGCAATCCATTTTTCCTTTGCAGCACCTCTTGGAATGCCATAAATTAAACCATCATCAGACCAATCGGTAGTTCCGGTTTTTGCATAAACTTCATAAGGTGATACTAAAGGTTCCATGTAGTTGTAATATCTACCAGTAACTGCATTTTCCATTAATAATGATGTCATATAAGCTGAACCTTCAGATAAAACTTGTTCGGGATTCCCGTTAAATATTGTTTCTTCATCGTTCATGATTATTTTATTGATTGTATGTGGAGTATTGTAAACTCCATAATTAATCATTGTTGCATGAGAAGCTGCCATTTGTACAGGTGTAATCATAAATGATGATCCACCAATTGCATAACTTGAATTAAATTGATCAAGATCAACTTCATAACCTACAGAGTTTAAGTAATCCACAACACCTTTGTTTCCAACTTCTTTTATTACATCTAATAATGTGTTAATTGCAGGAGTATTCATTGAAATTTCAACGGCATCAGATAATGTTAAATCACCACGGTATTTACCATCAAAGTTTTTAATGACAATATCTGTACCAGCATATCTAATTGGTCTGTCACATACGATATGACTTGTTGCATAACCAAGATGTTCAAAAGCTAATGCATAAGATAAAACCGGCTTAATTGTTGATCCAGGTTGTTGATACATGTCAGTTGCACGATTTAATAAACGAGAACCTTGATAATCACGTCCTCCACCTAATGCAACTATTTTCCCATTAGTATTGTCCATTACAACAATAGCTGATTGTAGTAAATCGTGTTTATAATCAACTAATTCTTGATTTTGGATTTGTTCAACAACTTCTTGAACTTTTGGATCTAAATTAGTATAAATATCCATTGAAACCATAGCGGGGTCACTTCCAGTAATATCAATTGCTTCATTTATAACTTCATCGATATATCCTTGATATTTGTAATCTTTTAAATAAGTTTTTGAAGAACCATTTTTAAGTTGATCTTCAATATTAATCGCTTTAGCAAGTGTACATTCCATTTCGCTTATGTAACCATGATAAAGCATCATATCTAATACTGTATTTCTTCTATCTGTTGCATCATCTAAATTGTTGTAAGGATTATATGCGTTTGGTAAATTAATAATACCTGCAAGAAGTGCTGATTCACTTAAGACTAGCTCGCTTGCATCTTTATTAAAGTAATAGTTTGCAGCTTTTTGAACACCACGAATATTTTGACCAAAGTTTAATTTATTTAAATATAGTTCAAAAACTTTTTCCTTACTAATGATTTTTTCTAATTCTGTTGCCAAAAATATTTCTTGAACTTTACGATCGATTGATTTTTCAGCCATTACTATATTATCGGTTTCATCCATTGTAAAATATGTATTTTTTACAAGTTGCATTGTAAAAGTGGAACCACCTTGAGCAAAAGATTTTGATTTAATGTTTTCTAGTAGAGCCTTCATAAATCTTGGTATATCAAATCCATCATGATCAAAGAAACGACTATCTTCAATTGAGACAAATGCATCAATTAAAGAACTTGGCATTTCTTCATAAGTTATGTTCTCTCTTAAGAAAACACCTAGTTCAACAACTAAATTTCCATCTTTATCAAATATTTTTGACGATTCCTTACTATCAAAATCATCAACGTTTAAAGTAGGGCTAGTTGCTACAATTCTTTTTGCTATATCAAGCCCAATGTATGCACCAGCTAAACCAATTAAAATTACGAGTACAATAAATGTAGCAAATATTATTCTTGGTATTGATGATTTTCTTTTTTCTTTTTTAACTTTTTCTTTTTTAACTTTTTCTTTTTTATTTTTCACTTTGTTTTCCTTTGTAATTTCACTATTTTCCTTAATATTTTCAATAATAATTGTTTCATCATTTTCATTACTTAACTGTTTAATTTCCTTGGTTTTATAACTTTTGCTATCTTTTTTCTTTTTAGAATTAAAATCGTCTAGTGCATCTTCATCTATAATAGGATCTATTTTTAAATTTTCAACGTATTCATTTGTATCTTTTAAAGAATCGGTATGATTTAATTCTTCTAAATGTTCTACATTTAGATTTTCATCAGCTATATTACTCGAATTATCTTGAATAAGAGTAATAATTTCATTACTATCAATTATATCTTCTTTTAATTTTTTCATTATAAACCTCCAATCACATATTATTTTACCATAATATATCAATATTACCTATAAATTTTTATTAATAGCAATACCAATTATTGCATAAATATGATTAATAATTATTACATTTAAATTAAATTATTAAATCATTTATTTATTTGTTAATCTTAAGATTAGATTAGCTTGTGTAATTGTTCTATTATTTAATATAAAATATAAGATAACATCATTAAATTTTGTAGTTATTAAAAATTA
>CAMQTJ010000102.1 GCA_947037125.1 uncultured Holdemania sp. | reverse complement strand
CTTGTCCCCATTGAGATATACAATGTGCTTCATCAACTGTAATCATAGCAATATTACTAACTTGTGCAAAATTAATAAAATCTTGTGTAAATAAACGCTCTGGTGCAACATAAATCAGTTTGTATTGATTATTGTATGCATTTTGTAAGACTTTATTTATTTGATTACTTGTTAATGATGAATTGATATAGGCTGATGAAACACCTGCTTGTGTTAGTGCATTTACTTGATCTTTCATAAGCGAAATTAATGGTGATATAACAATCGTTATTCCTTCTTGCATAATTGATGGAACTTGAAAACATATTGATTTCCCAGCACCTGTTGGCATTATCCCCAAAACATCTTTTTTATTTAGGATTGCTTCGATTAAATTTTCTTGCCCTTTTTTAAATTCATCATAACCAAAATATCTTTTAAGTATTTTATTCATCACTATTCCCTCTTAATCTTATATCATTGAATACTTTTATTTAAGTAATAAAAGACTAGTCAAATTATGACTTAAATTGTCATGATTACTTAGTCTTTTACTTATTTAATATAATTAAACTCCAAAAATATCAAAGATACTATTTTCATTAATTTCTCTTTCACTTCTTTTACCTGCATTTTTAAGCATACTATCCAATTTATCATCAATTGATTTTTTTATTAAGGTACTGGCCTCAATATTTCTTAAAGTAAAAAACAGCATTGGATCATTGTCAAATTTATTACCAATTCCATAAAGTACAGCAGCAACGTGTTTACACATGCTTGCATAATCCGGGCAACTGCAATCAAAGTGTATCTGATTAGGACTTGGAAATAATCCATATTTTTTATCAGTAAACAATATTTCTAATTCTTTAGGGAATTTTCCATCAAGCAATTGTTCTAATGAACTTATTTCATTATTACAAAGTTTTATAACTTTATCTAATTTTACACTACTCAAAGTATCAATTGTAATTATTACATCATATGGCTTTTTTCCTGAACCTAATACCATTGCTTTAATAGTTCCTTGTGATATTTTTAAATCAATTACACAATTACTACGCACATAAGCTTTGCCACGTTCAATACGATTTTTATAATCAGCATAACTTTCTAAATTTTTATTCCATGTCTTGCCCCACCAACTCTTCGCAATAATACTACCATCAATTGTTATTGGTTGAATATCAGGATTCTTTTTCATCATTTTCGCAATTTTTTTACTGGCAATTTCTTTTTTTTCTGCAGCTGATACATAGGGAGCATAACCATAATAACCCATATTATTTACCTCCTAAAGAAAAGATGTCCATTAATTGATCATTATTTAAATCACTTATCCAATTTTCACCACTTGTTGCTAGTATATCACCTGCAAGTTTTTGTTTATCACTGATCATGTCATCGATTTTTTCTTCTATAGTACCCTTGGTTACAAATTTATGAACCATTACATTTTTACTTTGTCCTATTCTAAAAGCTCTATCTGTTGCTTGATTTTCTACAGCAGGATTCCACCAACGATCAAAATGAATTACATGATTAGCACTTGTTAAATTCAATCCAACACCACCTGCTTTTAAAGATAAAACCATATAAGGTATATAGTTTTCACCATTAAAATCTTCAACCATTTGATTTCTTTGTTTAATTGTAGAAGACCCATGTAACACAAAACCTTTTTTCTCAAATATGCTTTCTAAAAGATTAGAAATTGGCTGTGTCATTTCTTTAAACTGTGTAAATACAATTACTCTTTCTCTTTTTTCATATATAGTTTCACAAATCTCTTTTAACTTTTCAAACTTACCACTATTTATTAACTTAAAATCATCAAGACCTAAATATTGATCAGGATGATTACAAATTTGTTTGAATTTTATAATACTTGCAAGCACTATCCCTTTTCTTTGAATACCATCACTATCTTCAATTTTTTCAGCAATGTCATTAACTAAGTTTTTATATAAAATAACTTGTTTTTTTGTAAGTGAAGTATATTCTTTTATTTCAATTTTTTCAGGCAAATCACTAATAATTGTTTTATCTGTTTTAAGTCTTCTTAACATAAATGGATTTACTATTTTTCTAAGTCTTGCATATCCTGTTACATCATCCTTTAAAGATTTTGAAAAATTTGTAAATTCTTTACTTGTACCTAAAAGCCCAGGATTTAAAAAATCAAACAAAGACCATAAATCTCCCAATTTATTTTCAATTGGTGTTCCCGTAAGTGCTATTCGCATTTTAGATTTCAATAATTTGATTTGTTTTGATTGTTTATTACCAGCATTCTTAATTGCTTGTGCTTCATCTAAAATTAGATAATCCCAATTATATTCTTTTAATGTTTCTATTTTTGTTACCATAGCATAAGTTGTAATATATAAAAAGACGTCATTATCCGGTTTAAAATCATCATTAATTTTCTTAATACTATTATGTAGTATTTGGTAATTTAATGATGGTGCAAATTTTTCAATTTCATTTTGCCAATTTCCAATTAAAGATGCCGGTAATATAAGTAATGCATGACCATGATTATTAACTCTTGCATAATCTAATAAGGCAATTATTTGAACAGTTTTACCAAGTCCCATATCATCAGCTAAACATGCTCCTAAGCCCATTTTAGACATCATTGATAACCATTGATACCCACTATTTTGATAAGTTCTTAGATTTGCTTTAAATGACTCAGTAGTTTTAATATCATTTATTTTTTCAGGACTCATCATCATATTTCTAAAATTGCTTAACCATTGTCCATTATTTACACTAAAATCGAGGTCTTTTGTAATCTTTTCTAAATCATTTTCTAAATTAAGATGTAATTTCATAGCCTGTGCAATTGTAATATTAGAATCCATTTCTTTAATTTTTTCATATGCAATTAAAGCTTGATTTAGTTTTTCAGTATCAATTTCTACCCATTTACCTTTATATTGAATTAATCCTTGGGCCATGCTTAAAAATTCTTTTAGTTGTTTTACACTTAGTTTTTCATTATCAATGACTAAATATGGTGAAAATTGCAATATAGAATCTAACCCCACATTTGTTGGCGGCTTTTCTCCAACATTAACAGACACCTTAACTCTATTATTATTTTTCTTCCACCAATCAGGAATACGACATAAAATACCCGCTTGTTCATATATCATACTTTCTTTTAAAAATGTATACGCATCTTCTTTAGTAAATTTTATAGGTAAAAACAACTCACCATTTTCCATTAACTTCGAAATAAAAATACTTTTATCAGCAACTTTAGTTACTGTTGCTAATAACGATAACAATTGCTTTTGATCATCTTTAAATTCAATCAAAGCATTCTTAAGTGGTGTATGAATTGCTTTATTATTTTTTGCAGGCTTAGTTGAATATGTAGCCATAAAAGCAAAAGGATATTCATTATCATCAACCTCAACTAGATGAAAAAATACCCGACCAACTATATTTATTTGTGAATTATGTTGTGCAAAATATGTTGCTACCTTGCCATCATAATCTTTTATTTCATTTTTAAAAACGCTTAATAAATTATCACTAAGGTTATTAAGCCATATTTCATTAATATACTCCATACCAATAGTATAAGGAACACAATTTAGTAAGTAATTAATTTGTGATTCACTTAAAATAACTTCAATATTCTCTTTGCTTAATTCTAAATCTGACTGTTTTGAGATATTGTAAACTACAGTTTCCGATACTAAATATAAAAAAGCTAATGATGAGCTAAACCAATCTTTTTTCAATAAAAATCCTAAATGAAATAAAGTTTTATACTTATCTACAATAAATTTATCATAAATTTCTTTTTCTTCAATTATTATATTACTATCAATATTATTATATTCTATTTGAAAATCGTCTACATTAAAGTATGCAACAACACTATTTTTATCTTCCTTACGCACCATAAAATTACCAACCTTACTTAATTATTTAACTATAATCCTTATCGCTAATCATAACTATAACCCAACATCTATTGCATATATAAAATATTCATAATAAATATAACTATTATTTTAAACAAGCTAATTAATTTAAATCAAGCGACTTTTTCATAGCAACAACAATTTCTTCATTAATTATGATCTTTGTAAATTCATTTAATTTCTCAATATTACTTTTATTATTAGGATTTATTAAAAATGCTGTATATGCATCATTTATGTATTGAATAACACTGTTGATTTGAAATGATTCTATATCACTTTTAGGAAATATAAAACATATTTTTTCTAATAATAATTGTAATTTTATTATATCTTTTTTTTCATTATTTAACTTTAAATAATGATCTTCATTTATCAAACTAAAATCAAAATCAGGATTAATAATTGTATTTAACATCTCACTAAAAATAAACTCATAATCCATATTTTCATCTTCAATACTATATTTATTATTTAACTCAACACATCTATTTCGTAACATAACAAAATTTTCGTAAGTTTGTATTCTTGTTGTAAATAAATTAATTTTATTTTTTGCTTTAGATAGCCTACCTACAAGTTTAATTATAAATAATAATAATCCAAAAAAAACAAAAAATGAAATTATACTAAAGTTATAGTACCATTCGACAAGTGTTTTTGAATTAATGTAAGATAAAACCATACTCCCAGAATAATAAATTACAATACTAGCCACTATACCAAGAGCAAAACCTAATATTATTTTATTTTGTACTAATGATCTAATAAATTCTTTTATTTTAATAAAAAAACTAGCCTCTTTAATTTCTGATTTAATATTAACATTCATTGATATACCTCCATTATTTTCTATTTAAATATACTATAAATTTTAAATCTCATTTAATAATAACAATTATCTTTTTTAATAACTAACTTATTGGTGCAGGCTTTGAAAATAAATAACCTTGTGAATATCTAATGTTAAGTGAATCAACTACTTTTTGAATCTCTTTATTTTCAACAAACTCGGCAACAAGATCAACTTTCAATTGAGATGCTAAATACACTATTGTCTTTAAAACAATTACATTACTTTCATTACAATGTGAAGATTTAATTATATCACCATCAATTTTTAAATAATCAGGCCTAATTTTTGTTATTTGCAAAAGATTAGAATATCCTTTTCCAAAATCATCTATTGCAATTTGGCATCCAAAACTTTTAAGTATATTAATTAGTCTTTTAAGTTTATTAATATCAGCAAAACTTTCATCTTCTAATATTTCAAACACTATATTTTCAGGTTTAGCCAATTTACTTAATTTTTCACTTATTTCATCTATAAAATCATTATCCTCGATGTCTATTGCCGAAATATTTATTGATACTCTTGTACCATTTGCCATCAAATCAATTTCTCTAAAAACACGATCAATCATTTGTGAACTAATTCTTCGATACATATGATACTTTTTTGCTATATCCATAAATTCAAATGGCGTATAAATTTTATTATCAACATCTTTAATTCGCATTAGTGCCTCATGTTTTTCAATTTTATTAGTCTTATTATCTTGTATTCCTTGATAATAAGGTACAACTCCATCATTTTGTAAAGCTCTATTTAAAATATTTATCATCTTTAATTCATCTACACTAGAAGTATATGATTCACTTTCATTATTACTAACAAGATAATGTTTTTTTGAAGAAGCATTTGCTTTTAGTAAATTCATTGCCACCTCAACTAAATATTCTTGATTAGTGACAACCGAAAAGCAGTTAACCATTGTATCTGAATCATGATTAATTTTAAAGAATTGAAAAAGATCATATATGTTTTTCGTAAATTCC
>CAMQTJ010000101.1 GCA_947037125.1 uncultured Holdemania sp. | reverse complement strand
TACTTTGTAAGAACTATTATTTTTCTTACACACTTAATATAACATTTATTTACTTATAATATATGTTTTAACTATGTAATTTTATGTGATAACTAAATTAATGATAATCTATAACTATCTTTCGCAATCATTACTTCTTCATTAGTACTAATTACTAACACCTTAACATTAGATTCTTTACTAGAAATAATGCGATCTTTACTACCATTTTCATTTAAATCATTATCAATAATAGTATTAGTTGCTTCCTTAATATTACTAATTATTTTTTCTCTAATATAAGCAGAGTTTTCTCCTACCCCTGCAGTGAAAACAATTGCATCAAGACCTCCTAAGTGCATAAAATAAGCACCTATATAATCACTTACCTTACGACAATACATATTAATCGCTAAAACACTTTGTTTGTCAGTTGAATTTAATAATTCTCTCATATCATTTGATTTACTTGAAATACCTAAAAGACCACTTTCTTTATTTAATATACTTAAAACATCTTCAATACTCTTATCATCATTATTCATGATAAATTCGATTATAGAAGGATCTAAATTACCACTTCTTGTTCCCATGATTATTCCTCCAAGAGGTGAAAGTCCCATTGAAGTATTAATACATACACCATTTTTAATGGCTGATATTGATGCACCATTTCCCAGGTGACAAACTATGATTTTTTCACTATTTTTTGCACCTAGTATTTCAGAAGTAATTAATGAAACATACTTATGACTTGTACCATGAAAACCATATTTTCTTATATTATATTTCTCATAATATTTATAAGGAATGGCATAAGTATATATTTCTTTTGAAATATCTTGATGAAATGATGTATCAAAAACAGCTACGTGTATAATATCTTTTAGTAATACATTTAATATTTGATAACAGCTTAAGTTAACCTTATTATGCAAAGGTGCAAGTTGACAAAGCTTTTCTATCTTGTCACTTACATCACTATCAATAATTACACTATCTCTAAAATATTCTCCTCCATGTGCGATTCTATGACCACAGACATTAATTTCACTTAAATCATTAAGAACCTTATTTTCAATTAATTGTTGTAGAAAGTAATTAAGTGCATCTTCATGGCTTTTTACTGGAAAAATATTTTTGATATTTAATTCTGGTGTTTTCATTTTAAATATTGAATCAATTTCGCCAATTTTTTCAATTGATGCATTAGTAAGTACTTTTTCTTGTGGCATTTGAATAATTTGAAATTTTATTGAACTACTACCTGCATTTACTACTAATATATTTTTCATTTCTTTCTCCTTGTTTATTATTTTACAATTAAATTTTTGCGTCATTTCATAGCCATACTATACGAATTATCAATTATGAACCACCTTTCATGTAAGCGTATACATAATTTATATCATTTGTACTATTAAACGTCAACACTATTTTATATTATTATTTTATTTGTTTAATAAAAATAAAAAAATAATAAAATTTACGGTATATTAATATCATAACCCGCGATTTTATTGTATTTTTATATTATCTAATCATTACCAAGCCTACTATAAGTTATTATACCTTGAAACATCAATAATTACTTTAGTACCTTGATTAACTTTCGATTCAATTCGTATTTTATGCGATAATTTATACATGATACGTTTACACATAAATAAACCAATTCCTGTCGATTTTTTATCATAACGACCATTATATCCTGTATAACCATTTTCAAATACACGATTTAAATCTTCTTCATTTATCCCAATTCCACTATCTTCAATTATCAAATCTGTGTTATGTAAATAAATTGAAATACTGCCATTATTAGTATATTTAATTGCATTAGAAATAATTTGTTCAATAACAATTGTAAACCATTTATCATCCGTCAATATTTTATAATCTAACGTTTCATAATTTAATTTCAGTTTACTATTAATAAATAACTTAGAAAACTTACGTATCACAGATTTGATTATACAATCCAAGTCATATTCTTTTATTAATAAATCATTAGATATTTCATCAATTTTATTATAATTTATAACCATTTCTACATATTGTTCAATACTAAATATTTGATGATATACTTCATCAACATTGTCTTCATTACAATCATTCACTAACAATCTTAAGGCCTGAATAGGAGTTTTTATTTGATGAGTCCACATTAAATAATACATTTTTGATTCCTCATTTTTTTTATCGTTATTCATTATCATATTACAATTATGTTCAAATAAAATTTTGATTAAATTAATATAACTATTTTCGATTTCATCACAGCTTAAAGTTAAATCATTTATTTCATAGATTATACTATTTTTCATATTATTCAATTTATTTATTTTCTTACTAAAGTTTATATAATCAAAAATCATAACTAAACAACCAAATAACATGCATAAAACAAAAGCATACATAACTAGTTCGTAGTTTTCTTGATATAACATAAATATTCCTGTATAAATTATATGAAACACAATACATATAACAATAATATTAATACGATAATATAAGTATTTTTTTAAATTTGTCATTAAATCATATACCCTATTCCTTTTTTAGTTACAATAAAATCAGTTAATTGAATATCTTCAAGTTTTTTTCTTAAACGATTAATATTTACAGTCAATGTATTATCATCTATATATTCATCTGTTTCCCAAAGTTTTTGCATAATTAAATCACGTTTTACAATAACATTTTGATTTTCAAAAAGAATTGTAAGTATCTTAAAATCATTTTTAGTAAGTTCAATTTTTTGATTATTATATTCAATTGTTGCATCGTTTAAGTAAAGTGTAACATCTTTATATTTTATTAAGTTAACTTTATCATTATATTCATAAACTCTTCTAAACATTGCTTGTATTTTAACTATTAAAACATTAATATCAAAAGGCTTATTGATAAAATCATCAGCTCCTAAATTAATAGCCATTACAATACTCATATTATCGCTATTTGAAGAAATAAAAATAACTGGGCATTTACTTATTTTTCTAATTTGAGTACACCAATGATATCCATTATAAAAAGGTAACGAAATATCCATTAACACTAAATGTGGTTCAAATTGTTCAAACTGAGACATGACATCACTAAAATCATTTGCCTCAATAGCATCAAATCCCCAAATTTTTAATTGCTTTATTATTTCTCTTGATATTATTTGATCATCTTCCACCAACAATATTTTATACATAGACTCACCTCTTTCTTATTCTAACATACCTTAGTTTTCTATAGCAAAAGGATTATAATTATTTGGATTTTTTAATGTTTTCAACAATGCATCAATTTCAAGTTTTGTAAGTTCTTTATTGTTTTTATCATAATAAAAATTCGCAGCACTTTCAACACCATATATACCATTACCAAAATAAACTATATTACAATATAATTCGATTATTTCATCTTTACTTAAATGACGTTCAATATCTACTGCTACAAATAATTCCGCAACTTTTCTAACTAAAGTTTTTTCAAATGTGAAGAATAAATTTTTCGCAAGTTGCTGTGTAATTGTACTACCACCTTGTTGAAATGACATAGAAAAAACATTATTGATTAAAGCTCTTCCAATTGCTATTATATCAAAGCCATTATGTTTATAAAAGCTTTCATCTTCACTTTCAATAAGTGCATTTAAGTAATCTTGTGATATATCTTCTAATTGCACATAATTTTCATTACTTTGAATTTCATTAATTATTTCATACAATTTTTCTTCGCTGTAATTTTCATGATATAAATCAACTCCTTGATTAAAAATAGGAACTAATGCAATACATACGATAATTACAATAATAAATAATACTTTAATCAATTTCTTAATCATTTTTATCACCCACTATAATTATATACTAATTATAATATAATATATTAAGATTTCCTTACAATAACAGTACATTTATGTAAGATTAGGCTATATTCATAATAAATAATAGAAAATTAAAATTTTATGTCTACCTATCGTATTTTTATTATGGAATTAAACCTAATAATTATTTTAAAAAGCTAAATCAATTAGA
Organism: uncultured Holdemania sp.; assembly: GCA_947037125.1. Lineage (GTDB taxonomy): Bacteria > Bacillota_I > Bacilli_A > Erysipelotrichales > Erysipelotrichaceae > RGIG1896. Next base: position 1,781 of record CAMQTJ010000101.1, on the reverse strand, counting down.
CCTAGCTTTTTAAGATAATGTTATTTAAATTTATGTATCCTTATTTAATCAACTTTGAATAAATCAATCATATCATCAATACTCATTGAATTAATTCTACCATCATTACCCTCTACAAATGCATCTGCAAGGTTTTTCTTGCGTTCTTGCATAGTAATAATCTTTTTTTCAATACTATCTTTCATAACTAGTTTAAACACCTGTACATTTTTATTTTGTCCAATACGATAAGCTCTATCAGTAGCCTGATTTTGTGCCGAAACATTCCACCAAGGATCAAAATGAATTACTGCCTGTGCACTTGTTAAGTTAAGACCTGTACCACCTGATTTTAATGAGATTAAAAATACTGATGTTGCATCATTTTGAAATTTCTCGACTAATTTAAATCTTTCAACTTTATCAGTAGATCCTGTAAGTTTATAATAAGAAATATTACGCTTTTTAAGTTCTTCTTCAATTAACGATAGTACACTAGTAAATGAAGAAAACAATAATACTTTTTGATTATTATCACGAAGATTTTCTATTATATCCAAGCACCCATTCATCTTAGATGAATTTACTTTTATATCTTCAAATAAAACTCTTGGCTCACAGCATATTTGCCTAAGTTTTGTTAACATGGCAAGTATTAAAAATTTATCAGCTTTAGACGTATTTACAGCTTCACTAAGTTCATCATTAACCATTGCTAAATGCCCTAAATACAAGTCTTTTTCTTCTGGACTAAATTCATACTCCATAACATGTTCAATCTTATCTGGCAATTCTTTTAACACTTCTTTTTTATTACGACGCAACATGAATGGTTCAATCATTTTTTTCAGTTTATTTTGTTTATCCATGTCTTGTTCCATAACAATATCTTTTTCAAAATGATTCTTAAAATAATTATAATTATATAAATAATTAGGCATTAAAAAATCAAATATAGACCATAATTCTGATAAAGAATTTTCAATTGGAGTACCTGTCAGCGCAATTTTATGTTTACCATTTAATGACTTAACAGATATAGCATTTTGAGTTCTAGGATTTTTAATATATTGTGCTTCATCTAAAATAATCCATTCAAATTCCACATTTTCATATAATTCATAATCTTTACGTAAATAATCATAAGATGTAATAATAAATTCATCACCCTTTAAATTCGCAATGATTTGTGCTCTATGTTTTGATGTTCCTGTAACATTTACATAATTTAGTGAGTCAGTAAATTTAAGTATTTCACTTTCCCAATTTAAAATTAATGACGCAGGTGTTACAACAATACTATTACCAACACGTTCACTACTATCTAATAATGCAATTATTTGCAATGTTTTACCAAGCCCCATATCATCAGCTAAAATACATCCGAATCCATAACTTTTAATAAGGTTTAACCAAGCAACACCCTCTTTTTGATAATCACGTAATATCTCAACATATTTTGGATATAAAATAAGTTCAGTATTAACTTTATCTTTAAAGTTACTCACAAATTCTTTGAAGTATTTATCTCGAATGATTGATATGTTTGCACTTTCATCTGATTTTTGATTCATTTCAAAAGTACGATATAAACCAAGCTTTGCCTTATCATCTTTAAATTCATTTAGATTAATATTCATATCAGTTAAAAGAGCATCTAATTCTTTTATTTCATCAGATTGAATGTTGATAACATCACCATTTTTTAATCTAAAGAATTTTTTCTTTCGACGTAATTGTCTAATCATTTCAATAGATCGGAAGAGCGTCGTGTAGGGAAAGAGTGTTAAGATTAGTGTAGA
>CAMQTJ010000100.1 GCA_947037125.1 uncultured Holdemania sp. | reverse complement strand
TTATAACTTTATAATTAAGGAATCTGTTATAAATTATAATAATTAAGCATAAAATGAGGTGTCTTTCAAAGCTAATGAAATAAATTTCAGTAAATGTTACACAGAATGCTACAAATGTTACCGTGCTGTTACCATATGAAAGTTAAATATATGATAAAATATATATAAACTAGATACTTATCAATAATTATTGTATTATTTAATAATACGGAATGGAGGCAATTATGTCATATAGCGAAATGATTTATGAAGTTGAGTATATATTTAATGAAATTTATGAGCAAATGCCATTATGTGTTAATTTATTAGATAGTAAGTACAATATTGTAATGTGTAATACAAAGTGTAGCGAATTTTTTGGCTTTGACAAAAAAGAGAATTATAAAAAGAAATTTTATAAATTATTTTTTAGTGTAGATCAAAACGCTGAAAATAGTATTAAATCTTATCAAACTAAATTTGCTAAGTTAGATGAAGTTAAAAGTATTAGTTTTGATATGGATCGCTTTGATATTTTAGGAACTAGACTGCCATTAAAAATAAAACTTATAAGATCTAATATTATGAGTGAAAATAATCAACCTTTATTTATTGAATTTATTGAATTAAAGGATCAAGGTTACAATTTTGAAATCGAAAAAAATAGTTATTATAAAAAATTAATGGGGATTGTGGATGCAAGTCCATTATGTTGTAATCTTTGGAATAGTAACTTTGAAAATTTGTTATGTAATCAAAAAGCAGTGGATTTATTTAAGTTAGACAGCAAAGAACAATTTATAAATGAGTTTGCAAGATTGTCTCCCAAATATCAGCCAAACGGTGAACTAAGTTCTACACTAGCAATTACGTATATCAAAAAAGCATTTGATACTGGTTTTCATCAATTTAAATGGTTACACTGTACCTTAGATGGTGAACAAATTCCGTCTGAGATAACATTGAAAAAAATTCATGGTTTACATAAAGAAGAAATAAATTTAGTAGCAGGATTTACCAGGGATATTCGTATTCACTTAGCCGGTAATTATGATCATAGTATAAAAGAATTAGATGGCTACTTTCAAAACTTAGTACCAATTAAAACTTTATTTAATACAATAACTGATTTATCTAATGAACTATTTTTTTCTATAGATAAAAATACTTCATCTATTCAGTATTTTGGTAATTTGAGCAAAATAGGATTAACTGATAAAAATGATGAATTATTTCCAATTGACCTTATCAAAAGAAATATAATTGATAAAAAGGATATCCATTTATTTAATGAATTTTTAGCTAGTGTAGAAGGAAAAAAAGAGGGGTTTTTTGAATTTAAATATAAGGGATTGGCTGATAAAAAATGTTTTTATCGATTAATTTATCGTGTTATTTATAGTAATAGTAACAAAATAAATTATATTATTGGTAAAATAGCTGATGTAAGTGAATTAAAGGATTTTGAAATAAAATCAAAATATGATTTACTAACAAATTGTTATAATAAAATAACCTTAGAAAATGAAATTACAAAAGCAATAAATAATATTAATACTAATTTAATTAGTGCATTATTTATTATTGATGTTGATAACTTTAAAGCAGTTAATGATAATTATGGGCATTATTGCGGTGATATGGTTTTAATAGATATAGCAGCTAAAATAAAAACATATTTCATGGATTTAGGGATTGTTGGTAGAATTGGTGGGGACGAATTTTTAGGGTTTGTACCAAATATTACTATTGAACAAATGAATAAGTTAATAGATACTATTATGAATGGATTTAATGATAGTTACCAAGCTGAAACAACGGATTTTAATATAACTTTAAGTCTTGGTATTTCAAGGTTTGGTATTGATGGTAATAATTATATTGATTTATATAAGAATGCAGATATAGCTCTTTATAAATCTAAAAAGCAAGGTAAAAATAGTTATACTATATATAATACATAAATATCATAGTAAATACTTATATTGATGTATTGGTTATAGCAAAATTAAATTTAATAACAACTTTAAGCTCTTTACAATAATGGATATTTTGCTTATAATGAATGGGTAAATGTAATGATAGGAAAAGTAGTTATTCAAATACTTATTAAGAGAATAGTCGGTTGGTGCAAGACTTATAAGTTAGCGTAATGAAAATGGTCCTTAAACTGTCTGTGTGATATGTAATGCAGATCGAATAATTCACGTTAAGAATTTTTGAGTATAAATAAAGGTGGTACCACGCATTTGCGTCCTTGGTGTCACTTTTTTATTATTAGGAGGAGTAAATAAAATGGAAAAAGGTAATTATTATATCACAACAGCTATAGCTTATACCTCAGGTAAGCCACATATTGGTAATGTCTATGAAATAGTATTAGCTGATAGTATTGCGCGTTACAAACGACTTGTAGGCTTTGATGTTCGTTTTCAAACAGGTACTGATGAACATGGACAAAAAATCGAAGAAAAAGCATTAGCAGCAAACTTAGATTGTCAAAAATATGTTGATAATATTGCAGGAATTATTAAGGGGCAATTTGATCATATGAATGTTTCTTATGATAACTTTACAAGAACAACTGATGCATATCATAAGTTACAAGTGCAAAAAATATTCAAGAAACTTTATGATAAAGGTGACATCTATAAATCAGTATACGAAGGATTATATTGTAAGGATTGCGAATCATTTTTTACTAAGGCACAATTAGTGAATGATATGTGTCCAGATTGTGGGCGTGCAGTTCAAGGTGCAAAAGAAGAGGCATATTTCTTTAAAATGAGTAATTATACAGATCGTTTAATGAAACACATTGAAGATAATCCAAACTTTATTCAACCAGAATCACGTAAAAATGAAATGGTTAATAATTTTCTTAAAGCAGGAGTTCATGATTTATGTGTTTCTCGTACGTCATTTAGTTGGGGAATACCTGTAGATTTTGATCCAAAACATGTTGTTTATGTATGGATTGATGCACTTACTAATTACATAACTGGACTAGGATTTGATGTAGACGGAAATCATAGTGAATTATTTAAAAAATATTGGCCAGCTGATGTGCATTTAATTGGTAAAGATATTTTAAGATTTCATACTATTTATTGGCCAATTATGCTTATGGCACTTGATATTGAATTACCTAAACAAATTTTTGGTCACCCATGGTTACTTGTAGGTGATGGCAAAATGAGTAAATCTAAAGGTAATACAATTTACGCCGATGATTTAGTAAAGTATTTTTCATTGGATGCAGTTAGATATATTATGTTACATGAAATGCCTTTTGCACAAGATGGAAAAGTTACTTACGAATTAATGATTGAAAGAATTAACTCTGACTTAGCTAATACATTAGGAAATCTTGTGAATAGAACAATATCAATGTCAAATAAATATTTTGATGGAATTGTTTGTAATAAAAAAGTTACAGGAGAATTTGATCAAGATTTAATTGATACTGTATTAAATTTATCTGTAAATGTTGATAAATGTTTAGATGAATTAAAAATACAAGATGCATTAAATGAAATAATGAGTGTCTTTAGAAGATGTAATAAATATATCGATGAAACACTTCCTTGGGCTTTAGCAAAAGATGAAGCGCAACATGATCGTTTAAATACAGTTTTATATAATTTATTAGAAGGTATTAGAATTGGTGCAATTATGTTACGTCCATTCTTAACGCAAACATCTGATAGAATATTAACTCAAATCAATACTCAAGTTACAAGTTATGAAAGTGTTAAACAATTTGGATTATTAGAAAATAATTTAAAAGTTTGCGAAAAACCTGAAATCTTGTTTGCAAGAATTGATGAAAAAGAAATGCTTGCAACAATTGAAGTAGACATAGTTCCTGTTGCTGTAAAGGTATCACAAAAAGCTGAAATAACAATTGATGATTTTAATAAAGTTGAAATGGTTGTAGGTCAAATAATTAGTTGTGAAAAGCATCCAAAGGCTGATAAGCTATTAGTATCTCAAATTGATATTGGTGGAGAAATTAGACAAGTAGTATCAGGAATAGCTCCAACTTATAAATGTGAGTCTTTAATCAATAAAAAAGTTGTTGTTGTAATTAACTTAAAAGAAGCAAACCTTAGAGGTGTAGTATCACAAGGAATGATTCTTGCAGGATCATTAGATAAAACATTAGAAGTAATTAATGTGGATAAACTTCCAATAGGTAGTATCGTTAAATAAAATAAGGCTAATCATCTATAATTTAATAGGTGATTAGCTTTTTATATAGCTTACTAATGTATATTAAATAAAATTATTAAACCGAAATAAAATAACAACAATCAATAATTTATAAATAAAGTAATAATAGTATTTGATCAAGTTGATTTAATTTATATTTTAAGGTATGATAATAATATAACAGCACTAATATTTAGTGCAGAAAAGAGGATATATGTTTCCAAATATGATGATAGGTGGACAAATGTCGGATTATATTTATTATAGTACTAATCTTAGATATAAAAAAATTATTTTTTTGCTACTACATTTCACTTTTATGTTTTCTATTTTAGCTTTAATGGTTTTATTATTACTTAACAGTGTAGGTACGATTGGTATTTGTAAGATTCAAATAGCAGTTATTGTTTCAAGTATTGCTGCAATTATATCAACAATTGTGAATGCATTTATTTATCGAACAATTGAAGTAAAAGAAATAGTTAAACCAAAATTATATACTATAATATGTATGCTATTTTATATTATAATCAGTGTAGTAGGTGTTTTAACACTTAGTTATTTATTCTTATCACTTTAATAAAAAGTTGGTATTAATTTGTATCTCAAAAGAATTAAACATAAATTATTAATAAACGAAATTGTGAGTTAATGCTAGAAAAAGTAGGGTGGATATATGAAGTCAAAGAAAATACTAGTAGTTGATGATACAATTGAGTTTGCATTGATTATGCGTGATAAAATAAATAGCTATAAAATAGATAATATAAAACTAGATTGTGAATATATAATTGATAGTACTAGTGATTTAATAATACAAAATAATTATGATGCATACTTTTTAGATATTGATATGCCTAAGTGTAATGGTTTTGATTTAGCTAAAAAAATAATAGAAATAGAGCCTAAAGCAATTATCATTTTTGTAACATCTCACGATGGATTAGTGTACAACTCATTTGATTTAAATCCATTTTATTTTATACGAAAATCAAATCTTGAAAAAGACTTTGAAAAAGCTATTGATTGTCTTTTGACAAAGTTTATCAAAGATGTTCGTTTTATAACACTTAAATATGATAATATGAGTTTAAATGTTGATGTTAAAGATATAATTTATATAGAGAAAGTAAGAAATGACTTAATTATTTATACTAAAAATAGTACATACACATCAAGAGGCAGCATGGATAATATGGAAAAACAGATAAATGATAACCTCTTTGCGAAATGTCATGTATCTTTTTTAATTAATTTAATGAATATAACTAAACTTAATGAAAATGATTTAATAGTAAACGATAAATATGTTCCTATATCGAGAAGATATAAAACTAATTTTAAACAAAAATATTTTGATTATTTAATGGGGATTAAGTAATGAGTATATTTGATATAGTTATTAATATACTTGAAATTATGTCATACTTTTGGTTTGTGAATCAATGTTTAATTAAAAATAAGCAATATAATGTTGGATATCTAATATTATCTTTTCTTATATGTTTTGTTTCATTGACATATTCTAATTATTTTCATGTATATAGTACCGCAAGTACTATCTTGATGTTTGTAATGCTTATGGTATATGCTGTTATATACTTTGAAAATTCATTAATTGAAAAAATAACTATAGGTATTACTCCACTTGTAATATCGTTACTGGCAACTATTATATCATTTAGTGTCTCAGATATTTTACTTGGTAAAAGTATAAATATGTTATTTAGTAAAGAACAAGGATATGAATTGTTTGTAATAATTGCGAGAACATTTAGTTTTATAATGTTATGTGGTGTTATAAAGTATCGTAAAAGAATGATAACAGGAAGTATTGATAAAAAATGGTTCGCTTTGATTGTAGCCTTGATTGTAAGTGT
>CAMQTJ010000099.1 GCA_947037125.1 uncultured Holdemania sp. | reverse complement strand
CAGAATCACACATACCAGCTGCTACACAACCATTATTTGTAGTCGATTCAAATAACCAGAAAGGTCCTTTATCCATATTTTGTTCTAATCCCATCATTGAAACAATAAGATCACCCCATTCACCATCTTCAATTACAACATCAAGCTGTGTAGCTAATTTTAAGAAATCAGATAATGATTTAACTTCACCTGTAACTGTTACAAAATCATTAAATAATTCAGTGTCGTTTTCAACATCTAAGATAATAATTTCTAAAGTCATTTCAGTTGCTGTTTCATTAGAATCTGGTGTTTGTGTTGTTGTAGGCGTTGTTGTAGGTGTAGGTTCTTTTGGTGTTGATGTACAGCCTACAAGTGAAAATACAAGACCAAATGTTAGTAATAATTTAATAGCTTTTTTCATAATTCATTCTCCTTTTAATTTGAATTAATGCACTATAAACTGGTTTATAACAAATAAAACAAAATATAGCACTCATTATCCCTTGAGGGATTGAAACTTGTAAACCTAGCATAAAATAAAGCATAGTTATTTTTTTAGAAAATAAAATCATTGGTAATTGTAATAATTGGCCTGTTAGAAATGATAAAAAACCACAAACAAATACAGTTATAAAAAAATGTTTTCTTAAAAACTTTTGATTTAAACCTACAATTAAGCTATAAAATGGATAAACAAATACGTATATCATAGTCCAAGGATTAATACCTTGATACATAAAGTTTACGATTGTGAATACAAAAGCTGCTAAGACTGAAGATTTTAAATCAAAGACAATTGCAAATAATACAATTGTAAAAGTAATACATTCAAGATATAAAATAGATGAAAAGGTAGTAAATACAATAGTATTGATGCATGCCATTATCGCAATTAAGCATAATTGTTTAACACTCATATGATTTAGATACAAAGATAATTTCTTCAAAATTATCATGCTTATTTTCATATAGAACCATCATAAAGAATGTATTAGATAATAAATTAAATAAATTATAAATAATTTCATCTACAACTACATTTTCTTGTTTTATCTTCACAATAATTCTCACAATCTTCTTACATTCACTTCTTATTACATGAAGTTTAGTAGAACCTTTTGTTCCTTGCGGTAAAACAAATTTTTTCATTTCTACATAATATTTATCATATAAACTAGAAACAAAATCATAATCTTGCTGTGTTATTGCCATTTTAGCCCTAATTGAACCATTGGCATGATAAACTATTTCACAAATTCTTTGTAGATCATTTTTATCAATATGATTTACATAATGCATACTTTCAGCTATCATACTACATAGCACATCAGTTTGTATTTCATAATCACACTTACTACTTAATTCATTTAAAAAACTATAAGCGCATGCTCTATTTTCCACAAAACTCTCCTTTTTTCATATCTTTTAGGATCAAAAAAAGCCCACATAAAAAATGGGCTACAAAGTAAAAATAATTTTACCCCTTTTCTTACAACCCAGAAGAAAATAAATGTATGCAATTGGCAGGTCTACCGGCTTAAGATTCATCCTACTATTCATCCTTCCCGTATAAAATACAGTGGATTATTGAATTTCGTCATCATTACGGTTGCTGGGGCAGCTAAAGAATTACTTTGATTCCCTATTAAGTTATCACCTAATTGCTATAATACAATAACATACAAATGATTAAATAAAAAGGAATATTATCTATTCCCTTTCTGTTATTTTATTACTTTAATATTATCATGATGTTCCACAATAATTTGCTTGTGTAATAATATGTATTCTTGTAACAATTCAACCATATCTTTTTGCGTATCAATAATTGTCTTACAATCATTAAAAAACTCAAACCCACTAATTGCTGTAGCACGATAATTGGACAAAGCTAGGGTAAATACCTTATCATCATCAATTGGTTTACCTTGGTACGTTAAATCAACTATTTTTTGCCCTTTAGGGTTAGAGGCATTAATCGTATATTCAATACCATCAACCATATCATAATTATAGTTTTGTAGCTTAGGATAAATAAATTCATCACTAATTACAATTTTATCATTTTTAACACTAAAATAACTAGCACATTTTTCTAAGTATAACATTAAGTATTTTTTATTAATTTCCTTAATTACAACAGTATTAGGATAAACATAAGTAGAAACTAAATCTCTCATTGTTATATCAGCATTAAATCCTGTTGCCTTATCAAATAAAGAAACACTACTTAAATCAACCTTAGCATAATCAATAATAACTTGATTTAAAAACGAAACTAATGGATGTTTATTCAAACGAGCATCAAATTCATTTTTAACACTTAAATCAATATTACTACAACTACCTAATGTTACATCTAAAAACTCTTGAAGCTTTGATTCAATATCATTAAAATTATTTAAAAATTGTACATCTGTTTCATAATCCATTTTAACTAACTTACATTCAATTTTTTTAGTACAAGGATTAATTTCGATAATTGCAACTTCACTTGCATTACATGCAGTTTGAGTTACAACAGTATTACAGTATGTTGTTGCAATACTTCGATGTTGATGACCTGTAAGTAAAATATCTAAGTTATCAATTTCTCTACACATTTTAGACCCCTGATTTTCACCAGTATCAGACTCTGTTAAGTTATGATTAACTAAATCAGTTTCAAAACCACCATGATAAACACCTACAATGTAATCAGCTAAATTATTAGCTTTAATGTAATCACAACTTTTTTTCATACTTTCAAAAGCATCATTAATTTTAAATCCTTCTAAATTCTCAACTTTTTCCCATTTTTCAACAAAATTTGTAACTGCACCTATAAATGCAATTTTTATTCCATTATCAAATACTTTGATTTGATAATCTTTACTTAAATAGTTATTTTCAAATAAAACATTTGTAGTTAACAGTTGCGCATTTACAGTATTGATATGATTAAATAATGTATCTTTACCAAAATTAAAATCATGATTACCTAAATTATAGAAATCATATTGTAATAAATTCAAACATGTACTCATAGGACTTACAGTATTTTTATATTCTAAGTCATGAAATAAAGTCAATGGCGATCCTTGAATTAAATCGCCATTATCTATTAAAACTGTATTCTTAGTTCTTTCTTTATTAAGCATAGTAGCAATTTTAGAAATACCACTATTTATTTTTTTATTGTCGCTATATTGATGATCAAAGATATTACCATGTATATCACTTGTAACAATAATTTTTATGTTATCCATATTAACCATTCGCAAGTTTAGCTCTAATCTTATCAGAACATGTTTCAATAATTAATACTAAAACAATTAACCCTAATAATAATGAACCAACTAAATCCCATTTACTACCTGCCATTGCAAATTGTAATGGAGCACCAATACCACCGGCACCTACAAGACCTAAAACTGAAGCATTTTTTACATTTATATCAAAACGATAAATTAAAATCGATACAAAATTAGTCATTAGTTGAGGAATAATTCCAAATCGAATTTTTTGCAATGTATTACAACCAGAAGCATCTAATGATTCTATAATACCAGTATCTAAATCTTCAATTACTTCAATAAACAATTTAGATAACATACCAATAGAAGTTAGTGCTAAAGTTAACACCCCTGCAAATGCCCCAGGACCTGTTACTCTTATAAACATTAAACCATAAACAAATACTGGAAATGTTCTAATAATTGTAATTATCGTAACAAAAATATTACTTACAAATTTATTTGTTATATTACGTGCTGCAAGAAAAGCTAAAGGTACAGAAATAATAAGGCCAATTAAAGTACCTAAAAAGGCAATAGCAGCAGTTTCAAGTAATAAGAAAGGTAATCCTAATTCAGAAAAATCTAATATAAAACTCATATCAGGATTGATAATACCTAAAAATATATTTTTCGCAACAACTAATCCACTTTTTGAAAAACCATTGAAACTAATTGTACTAATTGCAGGAAATAAAATCGCAACTATAACAATAATAGATAATAAATATGAAACCCACTTCTTAGGACGCATTTCATATTGTTCAATTATTCTTGATTTACTCATAATGCTATCCTAATCTCTTTCTAATAAAACGACTTAAAGATTCTATTGCAATAACTGTTACAATTAAAACTATTAAAATCATTCCAACACGACCATATTTACGCCATCCAATATTTTCATTAAGTATTAAACCAATACCACCTGCACCAACATATCCTAAAATTGCAGCTGATCTTACATTCATTTCAAAATTGTATAGCATAGTACTAAAATAATGTGATCTTAATTGTGGAAATATTGCAATCCATGTTGCTTTTACTTTATCACTACCTGTAGATTCCATTGCTTCAAAGGGTCCATTATCAAGTGTTTCTATTTGTTCATATAACATTTTTGTACAAATTGAAAATGTAAATATAGTTAATGAAAGGAATCCGGCAAATGTACCAATTCCAAAGATATAAGTTAAAATAAGTGCATAAACCAAAACAGGTACAGTTCTGATAATACTGATAAGTGTTTTAACTATTCTGATAAAAATTCTATTTTTATTTAAATTTGCTGAACAAATAAAAGCTGCTGGAAGTGCAAATACTGCACCAATTACAGTACCTAATAAAGACATTGTCAAAGTATCAATCATAGGACCAACAATTTTAGGAAAATATGCAAAGTCTACCTTCACCATTTTAACAAGAATATCAAAAAAGTTGGCACCCTTATCAACTAAAGTTTCAAAACTAAAACCTGTAAATTTACCAGCTAATATAATTAAGAAAAATAAAGCAATAACAATATATATAGTCCAATTAAATTTTGATTTAACAACTTTACCATTACTTAAAGTGAATGTTTCCGGAACAAATAATGATTTAAGATAATTAATCATTTTTAATCATCCTTTCATCATCATTTATTTCACGACCATAAATTTCTGTAAGTATATCATCTGTTATATTTGCAGATGGACCATCAAATACTATTTCACCAGCTCTTATACCAATTATACGATCAGCATATTTAAGAGCCAAGTCTACATGATGTATGTTAATGATAACAGTTATATTAGTTTCTTTATTAATTTTAGTGAAATCTTCCATAACACTAGAAGCCATAATTGGGTCTAATGATGCAACTGGTTCATCAGCTAAAATAATCTTAGGATTTTGAGCAAGTGTTCTAGCTAATGCAACACGTTGCATTTGTCCACCTGATAATTGATCAGCTCTAATATAAGCTTTTTCTAAAATACCAACTTTATCAAGTGCTTCTAAAGCTGAAATTTTTTCTTCTTTTGAATAATAACCAAAAAGCACTTCTAGTACATTTTTATCTGCTGCTTTTGATGACAAGACATTATTAATAACACTTGTTCTTCTAACAAGGTTAAATGATTGAAATACCATTCCGATATTGCGTCTAAATTTACGTAATTCCTTACCTTTAATTTTAGAAACTTCAACACCATTTACATTTAAAATACCATCACTAATAGAATGCATTTTATTAATAGAACGTAATAAAGTAGATTTACCAGCACCTGATAACCCAATAATTGCAACAAACTCTCCTTGTTCTATTGTAAGTGATACATTACTTAAAGCTTTACATCCATTAGAATATACTTTTGATACATTATTAAACTCAATCATAATTTTCTCCTCATAATTATTATTCAAAAAAAGAAAAGCAGGTAAACCTGCTTTTTTAAAAATTTTTACTCAGCAACGATAGCTTGAGCATCACGTGCAGCATCATAATCAGAATCAATTGCAGTTACATAACCTTCGTGGTTATAAATTTTGATTACTTCTTTACCAGCATCAGTAGTAGCTATTTCAATAAATGCTTCACTTAAAGCAACTTTTAATTCATCTGACATATTATCAGAATTATTTGAAATTGAAATTGTGTCATTCATGATACCATCAGTTACTCCAATAATATTAGTTTCAGCAAATACTGATTCAGTACGTCCATAATCAGAAGTCCATTTTTCAGCATTGTCCATACGGAAATCAGCAAAACCAACACCGATATCACATTGACCATTAGCAATACGAGTAGCAGTATCTGTATAACTTGTTGTAATTACTGCAGTTTCTAAATCAGTAATATTTTTACCATCAAAATTATCCATTAACCATAATGTTGGATAAATATATCCAGCACTTGAAGTAGGACCGGCATGAC
>CAMQTJ010000098.1 GCA_947037125.1 uncultured Holdemania sp. | reverse complement strand
GTAACTTTTGTTGGTGCTGTTTTAACTGCAATACTTTCAACTGTTACTTCAACTAATTCATCAGTTACTAAGATAGAATATTTTGCTTTAATATCTGTCCCTTTAACTGTAGCAATAATTGTTGCTTCACCAGCTTTTATTCCAGATACAACGCCTGCAGCATCAACTTTTGCAATTGAAACATCACTTGTAGACCAAGTTATCTCTTGATTTGTTGCATTTTCAGGAAGTACTTTTGCATTTAATGTAATTTCATTACCGACTTTTACTTCTGTATCACCAGTAACTTCAACACTTAAAGCAGGAACTTCTTGTTCGCTTAAAACTCTAATTTCTGCTCCAGAACCTGATAATGTTGCAAATAATGAGTTAGCAGATATTCTTATATATCGTGTTTCTATTGAATCAAACATTGCTATTTTCCAACCAAATTCTTTAGACCATTCACCAATATTTATTTCAGTGAAATCTGTTCCGTTTTCACTAATTGAAATATTATAATTTTTGAAAAATCCATTTAAAGAACCAGTTACTTCTGGATTATCACTTGTAGGTCTAGGTAAGTATCTAATTCCAAATACAGAAGTTTTTTCACCTAAATCAATTGTAATATATGATTCATCTAATGTATCATTATCACCATTCCAATCAGTCTCCCAAAACGTTGAATGATCATTATCTATTAAATAACTTGCAGGATTTTTTGAATAAGCACTACCTACACTTACTTTCATCTTTTCAATAGGGAAATCATTTGAACTATCATCACTATCCATTACTACACTTATTTCGTGAGTATCACTTACTGTATCACTAATCTTCGCTGTAATTGTAGCTGTTCCATAATTAACACCTGCCACTACACCTTCTTGATTTACGTTTAATACTAAGTTATCACTTGAAGTCCAAACAACATTAGCATCACTAGGATTTGTAGTTGCAACTAAAGTAGTTGTTCCATCTTTTATTAAAGTTTGTTCACCAGAAATTGATATACTTTCTTTAGCACCATCAGCCTTAACAACTCTAAACTCAGCTGCTGTTCCAAATTTATTTGGTTGATCTCCATATGATTGCGTTATTGAAATTTTAATATATTTTGCTTCTGTTGTTGGGAATTCTAATAATTTCCAATTAGCACTATCATCAAAATTAACAACAGTTTTGTCAGAATATGTAATTCCATCTTTACTTGTTTGTACGGTTGCAGTCTTTATAGTTCCATTTGATCCGCCTTGTTGTCTTGGTAAATATCTAACAGCATTGACAGAAGTTAGACTATCTAGTTCAATTGTAACAGATGTATTATCAAGATTAGTATCAGACCATTTAGAATGCCAAAACGTTGATGGGTCATTATCAAACGCCAGATTAATTGGTCCCTCTTTATTTGACTCTGGAGTTTGCTGCGAAGTAGTTGAAAATTTATACTGCGCAACAGGAACATCGTTTGTGTTATCATCTGGAGATAATGGTGGAGACTGTCTTAAATTTATAAAATATTCTTTTGTTTTAGAACCATCTTCTGAAATAGATGTGATTTTAATTAGATTATCTATTGCGTTTCCAATAATAATTACAGTATTATTATTATTTACTATATCGATTTTGGCATTATCTCCTGAAAGTGTATAAATAATCCCATTATTTAACTGGAATTCAGGCACTTTTTTACCGTCAATCGTCATTCCTGTAATTTCTGCTGAAGAATTAGATTCAACACTTCCTTCATAAGTTATAAGTTGCGCTTCAGTTAAACCAATATACTTTGTTGCATCATTATTTTCTTGAATAATTCTTAATATTACAGCATTAACTGGACTATCAAATGTATATTCAACTTTTTGTATTTGTGGATTTTTTTCGTCAATTATTGGTTGTGATGCAGTAGCAGTAACCGGGATAAAACTTGCGCCTTCTCCTGCAAAAATAGCATATTCAAATTTAACACTACTTGGCATAATTGACTCACCATCTTTTACATAGTGATATAATACTACTTTACCAAAATTTAATGCTGTAGCATATTCAAAATCTATATTTACTATGCTATGATCTTCATTTCCTTTAGTTCCACTAGTAGTCCATCTTTTATTTAAATTAGTAACATCGTATAATTCATCGTCTACTATTGACTCCAATACACCATTCTCTAAATTACTAGGAATACTTTGTGTTAGATTCAAATATTGAGATGCTGCATTGCCTATTTCTGTATAAAGTGTGTCCGCAACTCGAATACTAGCTGTAACATTTACCATATCACCCAAAACATTCGATGTTCCATTTATCTTTAAAATACCAGCTTTTTCTACATCATTCATTGTAATTTCTTCCCATATTACTGGAAATTCAACCGGTGAAATTAAACCATTAGTTAATACAAGTGGTCTAGATTTTGGTAAGACAGGAATTTGACCAATCGGTGTAACAACTGAATAATCCAATAAACCTTTATATTCAGCAATCATGTTAATGTTCACTGATACTGGTACATTACTTTCAGTAGTTCTTCCTGAAACTGTGAAGCTTCCAACTTGACTTAGTAAATTTGAATCATAAGTATTCCAAACAACAGGTTCTGTTGTTTGTGTATTATCTGAAAAATTTAATTTAACTTTATCTTGAATAATTGGAACTGTATTTAACTTAACAAAATAATTTTTACCTATTTCATAACTTAAAATAGTTTTTGGTTGTGTATTGTCTTTAATTGACTTCACAACTACTGTAGAACTTTCTAAATTATCTGATGAAGCTGTTATGGTAATATCTCCACCTGCAGTGCCCGCTTGAACAATTGCAAGTACCTTCCCTGAGAAAGCATCACGATTATTAGCTTGATATGATGAATGATCAGTTTGTTTACCATTGTCAACACCAATTAATTTTCCGTTTGTAACATTGAAAACAACATTATTAGATGCGTCTGGTACTATATTTCCATCAACATCTGTAACATCAACAGTTATATACACTAAATCTTTTCCATCAGCTAATATTGTTTCTTTATCAGCTGTTGCGACTAACTTTTCTTCATTTCCTGTAGTTGTAACAATATTTCTACCTTTTGTGTTATTAATTATCTCACCCTTACTATCGTAAGCTACAGCCTCTAAAGTACCTTCAGCATAATCAACTTCAAATGTCATATATAACGCTCTATGATCTTTACTTGCTCCACCAACTTTTTGATATGTATGACCAGAAGGTGTTGTAATCTTAGTAAAACTTTGTTTTCCTACTGATTGACGAGCTGTTTCACCTTTAGGTGTAAAGAATAATTCAACAGATGCAGCATCACTATAAACATCAACGCGTACTTTACCATCTGATTTTACATTTATTACATCTTTATTCCATGCTGGTAACATATGAAGTGTTTGCACTTCTTCATTCCATTGACTTTGATAAAAATAGAAAACGTCTTTTTCAAATCCTGCAGTATCTACGATTCCAAAATAAGATGTTTTAGGAGCAGGCCATGCACCAACACTTCCAGTACCTGTTCCATTCCATGGTGTAGGCTCTCCAAGATAGTCAAACCCTGTCCAAATAAATTCACCACTCATATAATCCCTAGTAGTTATCATATCCCATGATTCACTTGCTAAAGCACCCCAACCTACTTTTGATTCGTCATAAGAAGTTAATAATCTTTCGCCTGTTGTTGCCGAGTTATTATCATGGTATGAATATATCCCTCTACTATTTACAGAAGATGAAGTTTCAGCAGCATATATTGACCAATCAGGATTATCACTATGATATTGATCAAAATGATTACCACCTGAATAGTTCATTCCAACTGATCCACCTTTTTTAGTAAGTTCATTACCTATATCAGTAGATACTTTCCAATCAGCTTTAAACTTATTATCCCCAATTGTAACAGCTCTTGTAGGATCTTCTTCATTAATCCAAGTTGCAAGTTCAGCTGCAATACCTGCATATGTCGAAGTATTTGGGCTATTACCTTCCATAACTTCATTACCAATAGACCACATGATAATCGAAGGTGAGTTTTTACCTCTGTTAGTCATTGTTTTCACAACATACTCAGACCATTCCATAGTAGGTTCAGCACCAAATAAGTTATTGTTATTTGTACCAACTTCTGTGTGGAAATATCTTGCAAAGTCGAAACTATTACCATTTTTTGAACTATCCCATGTATCAAAAGCTTCATCAATAATCATCATCCCTTTTTCATTAGCGATTTTAATTAACTCATCAGCTGCAGGATTATGCGTAACACGTATTGCATTAACGCCCATTTCCTGTAATATTTCTACTTGGCGCTCTATTGATCTATGGTATGCAACAGCTCCTAAAGCTCCTTGATCATGGTGCATACAAACACCTTGTAGCTTAACATTTTCTCCATTAATCCAAAATCCTGTGTTTGGATCATTTTTCAAATATCTAAAACCATACTCAGTTTCATAAGAATCAATAACTACATTATTCTCTAAAACATCAGTTTTAATAACATAAAGATTACCTTGATTTATTCCCCAAAGCTTTGGTTTATTTATAACTAAGTTTTGAGTAATTTCTTTTTTACTATTTGCTCCTAATACAATATCATCAGTTGAAACAATTGTATTGACTAATTCGTCATTGAAATAAATCCCAGATTTCATGGAAATAGTTTTTTCTTGTGAAGATTTATTGACAAGAATTGTTTTAGCACTTACATCCACATCGCTACCGTGTTGATCTTCAAGCTTTTCTGATGTTATAAAAGTACCATATCTATCTACATGTACTTTATCAGTAATAGTAAGTTTAACATCCCTATAAATACCACTACCAGAATACCAACGACTACTTGGCGTCTTGTTTTCAACTTTTACAGAAATTATATTTTCTGTTGTTCCATCAGCATATAAATAATCTGTTATATCAAATGAAAATGGAGTATAACCATAAACATTTTCACCTACTCGTTGCTCATTAACATAAACAGTGGTATTCATATAAGCACCACCAAAATCAATTGTAATATTTTTATCAGCACTTTCTTTATCTAATATGAAAGATTTTCTATACCAACCTGTACCACCTAATAAATACCCACTCTCTGCCTCACCTGCAGCAGTAAAATCTTGTTCAATACTAAAATCATGTGGTAAATTCAATGATCTCCATGCTGAATCATCGAAAATAATATTTTGGGCATTTTCTGATTCTCCTAAATTAAACTTCCAATTATCGTTAAATAATTGAGATCTTTCTCCAAATTCATACAAATTGACCCCAACCGTTTCTGATGGAGATACCATTTGATTTGAATTCTTTGGATCTTGTAGTGCTGATGTAGCGAATACGTTTATATTACTTAACATCAGCACTACACTTAAACATGAAACCATTAATGCTTTAATAAATTTTTTCATCTTTTCCCTCTTTCTTTAATAATTGGTGATATAAATCATCAATAACTCACCAATAAATCAGTTAATATTTATAAATATTAATAGATTATTTACATACTTAATAACAATACAAAAATATTATACATGTAATATTATTACATATTTATTTATTATCACCTACTAGCAAGCGCTTACAATATAAAGTTTTACTAAAACTTTATTATAATCATTCTAATAAAATCTTATTTTATATCTTCTATTTACCTTTATTTATTTTAAAAATTCAATTGATTTTTTAGATTATTTTAATTCTATTATAATAATTTTCTCTAATGTATACTCCCTATTATTCTTAAAATATCATTGATAATATTATTTAATTGTGTATTTTTATTACCTTACTATATCAATAATTAATTCTAAGTTATCACAATTTGAATAGTTATTAACATAATGATATAATCAACCTATTAAACATCGTATATGAAGGAGATTTATATTATGGCTATCCCTAATATTGTAACAAATCAATTAACAATTAGAAATTTAAAACAATCAGATACTCACTCAGTATTTAGTATATGGGGTGATATTGATATGAAAAAATATCTTCATTATCTTTATTGTGAAAATGAAGATGAACTATTTAATTCATTACAAGGTATAGATGATTATCTTCATTATTCTTTTGTTGTTTTTTTAAAGGACACAAAACAATTTATTGGTACATGTTCTATTTATCCAAAAGATGATATAAATATTTGGGATATTGGATATTGTGTACATAAAGATTTTTGGAAGAATGGTTATGGAACTGAAATGGTAAAAGCATTAATAGCATTTGCTTATGATAATGGCGCTACAATTATTACAGCTCAAGTAGAGCAATCAAATCAAGCATCTTGTGCATTACTTAAATCATGTGGATTTATTATTGATAGTAAAAATTCATCAATCACAACAAACGATAAAAAAATATATCCTACATATATTTATAAATTAGTGCCAAATAAAAAAATCACTAGAAACCAAAATAAAAAGGATAAACCAAATAACGTGGGGTTTTTATAACCTCCCATATTTCTTGGGGTAAA
>CAMQTJ010000097.1 GCA_947037125.1 uncultured Holdemania sp. | reverse complement strand
GTTATAACTACTGAAAAAACAAAACATACAAGAAATTGAATTAATGAAACATTAGAAACTCTAACATTATCCATTTTTTCAATTGCCATTATATGCATTGCAAAAAATAAAGAAGATATTAAAACTAATAAATCACCATAAGCAAATGTTAAAGCGCCATCCATACATAACAAATACAAACCAACAAGTGCTAAAACAATTGCTAAAACAATTCTTTTTGTAACTTTAGTTTTTAAAAAAATTGAAAAAATCAAAACAAAAATTATGTATAACGAAGTTATAAACCCCGCCTTTGCAACACTTGTATGCATTACCCCTAATTGTTGTAATGACATAGCAAAAAATAAAAATGTACCACAAATTAAACCCGACTTAATTTCATTTTTAGTAAAATTTATTTTTTTACTATTAAACAAAACAACTAAAACCATTGTAAAAGCCCCTAATAAAGACCTGAGTGCATTAAATGTAAATGGACCAATAAATTCCATAGAACTACTTTGTGCAACAAAAGCCACACCCCAAATAAGTGCTGTAAGCATTAAGATTAAACTACCCTTTAATTTTAAATTCATATATACTCTTTTCTATTTTAAATATGCAAATCTTTATTAATAAAATAATGCATTGCAAAACCATTACAAAATAAACAAACAACAATTAAAAATACTGCACTACCTATAATATTATTACTATTAATCCACGCATTGGGATCATACAATGAATATATCGTAAAATATTTTAAGAAATCAAGTTTATCAGATACATCTTTAAGCATATTAATTAATATAAAGAAGATTGGTATACCTGCCCCAAATAGTAATGAATTTTTTGTATCATTAAAAATACAAGAAGATAAAAAACAAATTGATGAAATTGCTAAATGCAATAATAAAACCCCAACATTCAACATGATAAATTCACTCAAGATAAAATATTCATCAAACATAATCAAACAAAATATACTACCAAATATAGTTACAAACAAAACTAATAAAAATACAACAAACATTACAAACAAGCCTTGCGTTACTATAATTTTTTTACGTGAATTATTCGTCGATAATAAATATGCCATACTTGATTTATCAACCATTGATGCAACTTGTTTATTACTTATTATAATGTAAACAATCATTGGAAAGACCAACATTAAAAACCCATAAAAAAATGAAACAATATGACCACTAAATGAAGAATCACTTACACTAAAACCAAAAGCATCAATCATTTGTTGTGGCAAATTCATCTGCAACATAATATCATTTAAAGACATTGCATCAGGATTATACATCCCTACAATAATTGAAAAATACATTGCTAAAACAGCCATAAACACCAATAATAAAATATAATTAGACTTTAAATTTTTTTTAAAAAGTGGCATACTAATCATTATTTTCACCCCCATAAAAAGTCATAAAGATATCTTCTAAGCTCATAACAACACTTTCAAACGAAACAATTTTATAATTGCTTAAAATATCAATTAACTTATTAATATCATTAAATACTTCCACCATAACAACACTATCTTGATGACTTAATACATTAATCTTTTCAGTTATAAAATTATTTACTTCAAGTAAACTATGAAATTTAATTCGATATATTTTACGTCTATTTAAAACAAGTTGGCTCACATCTTCATATGCAACAAGTCTACCCTGTTTTATAATTGCTACTTTATCACAAGTTTTCTCAACTTCTTCAATACTATGAGAAGACATTAAGATTGTCTTACCATTTTCTTTTTCCATATTGATTAATTCAATAAATTTATTTTGCATTAAAGGATCAAGACCACTTGTAGGTTCATCTAATATTAAGATATCAGGATCATGCATAAAAGCACAAACCAAACCAATCTTTTGTTTCATACCCTTACTCATTTTTTTTATTTTTATGCTAGTATCAATATCAAAAAATTTAATCAAATAATCTTTTTTCTTAAATTTTTTCATACCACGCATTTCACCCATAAAATTCAAGAAAGCATTACCTGTCATATCATCAAAAAAACTAATTTCACCAGGCAAATAACCAATATCATTCATGTTTAATGCAGCATTTTTAAAACATTCACGATCATTAATTAAACATTGACCACTATCCCCTTTAATAAAGCCTAATAAATGACGCATTGTTGTTGTTTTACCAGCACCATTTGGCCCTAAAAAGCCAAATACAACGCCCCTTTCAATATCAAAACTTAAATCAAATACACCCTTATGATTACCATAGTCTTTATTTAATTTTTCAACTTTAATTACTGACATATTTTCACCTATAAATGAATACTTTCTAAATCAAAATAATTATAACACATTATTATTACACCACAATCTTTATTAGTAATCAAAAATAAAAAAAGCAAATTATATATTTAAATTTGCTTTTTTTGTTATTTATAAATCTTTACTAATAAAATTTCTAAATAATTCATGAAACCCTGTCGAACTTAAACCACTTATAGATCCTATAATAAAATTATCTAAACTAATTTGTCTTGTTGTTACAAACTGTAAACTAACCCCTAAAAATAGTACAAAGGTTGGAATGTATTTATTATCTACATCTTTAACCCATTTTTTAATAATAAATCCTGATATTAAACATGTAAGTAAAATTGTAATATTTAAATATTGATTAAATTGTATTTCCATTAATATCACCCATTATTATATATGCTATAACTATAATTTTAGAATTTATTATAAAATTTTATTGAGATTTTCGATTAAATATTTCAGCTTGAACATCATCATAGTTTTGTTTAAAAACTTCTAAACTATCTGCATGTTTAAAATACTGTTCACCAAACTTATCTTCAAATTGTTGTCTTGTATATGTTTGTTTTATATCTTCATCTAGTATTAGAGTAATTTGTTCAACATCATCAATCAACATAAATAGTACAATAACATTATCTTCAAAATATTGACTAAGTGAATTGTTTGTATAATAGTCTTTAGTTTGCTCACTACAATTTAAATATATTGATAGATTAAATTCATCAATTTCCATTTTATGATAACCAACTGATGCAGGAAATTCTAAAAAATTCATAATAGCTTCAGTTTTGACTACATTATTTAGATCAGTTTGATTATTGTAAAGTCCTATACTTTTTATAGGTGTTTCATAAGAAATAAAAGATGTCATTACATCATTACTGATTTCATATTGCAAACCAACTTCACTTTGATAATCGCGTTTCATTAATAAAAACAATTTTTCATCATCCATCACTTTAATACTTTCTACTAAATGACTATCAATTGTTCTTGTAACATTATTGAATTTTTCATTATTTACACCAATAATTATATCCAGCACATAATCATCAATATACAAACTTGAATGGGCAAATTGATTTAAACTATCAACGCTGTCCTCTGTTATCTTTTCATATCTTTGTTGCTCATTTATTTCAAAAGCTAAATACCCCACTAAATTTTCATTATAATAGGCAACAAAATAATATTGATCATTATATTCTTCACTCGCAAATATTTCACCATTATATTCTTGATTAATTAAGTTTACTATTTCATCCTTAGAATAGCTTGGTTTTATTGGTACAACTCTTTGATTTGATACAAGTCCAAACCCTATAATAACTAATATAATTATTGAAATCATTAATATTTTAAAAGACATTTTTTTATAATTTAATATATTTTTCACTCTGCTTTTCACATCACTATTTCCAAAACCTAATAATGATGGTTTTAACTGATTATTGTTTAAAGACATATTTAAAAGTAATGATGAATAATCTTTTTTACTTTCAATGCCCATTTGTTTGATTACAGCTTCATCACAAGACATTTCCATATCTTGACTACTCAAATTAAAACTAAGCCATACCAATGGATTAAACCAGTGAATACACAAAACTAATAAGCTAACTAATTTAGATAAATGATCTTTTCTTTTAATGTGATATTGTTCATGCATTAAAACATAATTATATTGTTCATCATTAAGATTATCAGGTAAATAAATACAAGGTTTAAATACACCTAAAACAAATCCTGTATTTATCTTATCATTAATATAAACATTTTTATAAACACATTTACGGCTAACTTTAATTTGTTTGTATATGTTAATGTAACTATAAATATTATAAATCAATAGACATAAAAATCCAATCAACCAAAAAACACTTATAACCAATAATAATAGATCTAGATAACTTACACTATTATTTAATATAACAACATTAGTATTTGCTTGTGTAATTTGATTTACTGTTTGATCACTAATGAAATTATGATTCAAAACACCAGAATCACTTATTGTTTCAACATTAATTTTTGGAACTAAACTATAGATACTCTCAAAAGAAAATGGACAAACTAATCGAAACAAAACTACCGACCATAATGCATATGAAAATATCTTTGGAGCTTTTTTCAATAACAAACGTGCAATCAAAACAAATAAGATTACAAAACTTGCAGTAATACTCATATTTACTACTTTTAAAAATAAATAAACAAGCATATTATCCCCCTTTTAAATAACTAATTCAAACTCCTAATATTGATTTTTATAAATTAGATTTAGCGATTAAAATCAAAATATTCTGAACCATCTAAAGTAAATTGATGACTACCGCTCATTTTTGTATATGGAGTATGATTTTCACTTAGTTCTTGTGCACTATTAGCTAAATTATAATAATTTATTTCACTATTTAATTCATAACATTTAGATAATTGTTCATTATCAAATATCATAGTATGACTATTTTCACCATCAGTTAATTCAAAATTAACTCTTTCAATATCTTCAATCAACATAAACATCAATATTGCATTAGATGCCATGATATTTGTTAGTGGATTTCTTACATCGTATGAAAAATTTGAACCTTGAAAACTCAAAAGGTCGTTTGTTGCAATAGTTAAATCAATTGTAACATCAAGTGGCTCATATGAATTTACTTTAAAGCCATCATATTCCATCATTGATGAAAAATTAAGGTTACTTATAATATTATCTAAAGCTTTTTCTTTAGTTATTGATTCACTTTTATATTTATATAATTCTTGGTAATCTTGATATATCCCATTAAATTTTGTATTAACTTTATTTTCACCATTTATAACAATTTCTACGATATCATTTTCATTATATTCTCTTGGCATTACTACAAAAGTATTTTCTGTATTTTTATCAACCTGGATAACTTCAGGTTTTTGTCCATTGATTGTTCTTGTAATATTATTAATTTTAGTTATATTATCAATATCAATTATAATATCAAAACACATTCCATCTAATTCATACGATATTATGTGGACATCTGGCCAAAAATCTGCAGAAATGTCATAATTTTTGATCCATCTTCCATTTTCTTGTAATGAATATATCAACCACCCATAGCCATTTTCATCAATATAGCCTAAAAAGATATACTCATCATTATATTCTTCTCTTGCGAAAATTTCACCTTGCGTAGCTGCATAATCTTCTATATCCTCATAGGCAACAGTAATCCCACTACCATTTAATTCACTCATTATTTCATACTCTAATTCAAGTAATCGAAAATATTCATATAATTCATCATCTACAAATTGTTCTCTTTTATATACCACCGGATATAATTCATTTTCATCATTCAAAATATATTCAATTACTTCAACATTTTCAATAAAATTAAACATAAGTATTGCGTTATTTATTAATGGTTGATGATTTGCTTGAATACTATTTTCATTCTTATAAAATTCTATCATTGCACTAGTACAATTTAATTCTAAACTTACTTTTATAATATCATCAGTATTATCTATTTTAAAATTATCTACCTCTATAAATTGTGGGAATTTTAAATTATCTATAATATTTTGTACAACCTTTTCATTATTAACTTCATCAGTTTTATACTGCCACATCTTATCAAAATCGTATTCTATTTGCGTTTCACTAGACGCTAATACATTTTCA
Source organism: uncultured Holdemania sp. (assembly GCA_947037125.1). GTDB lineage: Bacteria > Bacillota_I > Bacilli_A > Erysipelotrichales > Erysipelotrichaceae > RGIG1896. The sequence goes on along the minus strand of CAMQTJ010000097.1, from coordinate 766 downwards.
TTACTTACAATTGTTTCTACATAATCACCTTCAACATTATCACGTACCATTACTTCAAAAATAACTTTCGCATCATCTTCAATTTTAATATCATCAGTTATAATATAGTTTACAGTTCTTGTAATATTTGTTGCTTTTGGATCATTATTATTTAGAATAACTAATTCAAATTTATTATCGTCAATTTTAAAGTTTTGAATAATAGGTGCACTACTATAATCATTTTTAAAACTCTCATCAATTACGACCAACCATTGTCCAAGATTATTTTCTCTAAATGCAACATAGCCAAAATTATGATTGCCTTGATAAGCAACAAATATATATTTATCAAGTATTTGCTTATTAGCTATAATTTGTGAATTATACTCATCAATAACATATGCCTCTAACTCATTTTCTTCAAAACTTATTTGATTATTACTACTTATTGTTTCTTTAATAATCGGATTTGTCATTAAACAAAAACACCCCACAAATAAAGTAATTATTATAACTAATACAACTTTAAAAGAAAGTGTTTTATAGTTTAATAAATTTTTTATTCTTAATTTTGTATCATTATCACCAAACCCGATCATTGATGATTTTAGCTGTCTTTTACTTGAAGCCATTGATAATAATAAATAAGAGTAATCTTTTTTAATTTCACTACCCATACTTTTGATTACAGCCTCATCACAAGACATCTCCATATCTTGACTACTTAGTTTAAAACTAAGCCATACCAATGGATTAAACCAGTGAATACACAAAACTAATAAGC
>CAMQTJ010000096.1 GCA_947037125.1 uncultured Holdemania sp. | reverse complement strand
TATCGTTTAGTAGATCCAAGAGATGGAATAACATTTTATGTAGGAAAAGGTGTAGGAAATAGAGTATTTAATCATTTGAATGAAGCAAAGAAAAAAGTAGTTACACTTAAAAATGAAGATGAACAATCTCTTAAGTTAAAAGTAATTAGAGAGATAATTGATACAGGACTTGAAGTTATTCATATTATTCAAAGATATGGACTAAATGATGATGAAGCAAAAATAATTGAGAGTGTTTTAATTGATGTCTATTCTTTAGGTATGCTTACAAATGAAGTTAAAGGTATATCATCTGATAAAGGACCTATTAATGCAATTACATTACAAAAAAATCTATCAATAGTTGAGTATGATGAAATTGATTTTAAATACATTATAATAAAAATAAAAGATCATTGGTTAGCACATAATAATTATGACAGATATGAAACTACTAGAAAAGCATGGAAAATCAATGTAAACAATACTAAGGGATATGATTATGTATTATCAGTATCAAATGGAATAGTCAAAGAAGTGTATAAAGTTAATGATTGGTATGCAATGGAAGATAATAGATATGGATTTAATGGAGAATTGGCACTTGATATAATTAGAAATAAATTCATTAATAAAAAAATACCTGAAGCATATCGAAAAAAGGGAATGGCTAGTCCATTTTTATATTACAATAAAAAGTAATTGTTAAATATAATTTGGGTTATAGTGATTTTAGAGTACGGTGTTTAATACGATTAAATATTATTTAATCGTCCTCTTAAGTGATAATCAACGAACAATAATTATAAATATGAATAACATCTTTAAATAATTCACTTAATAAACCACATCAACATATCAATCACCATCAGTACTTTTAACATAATCATAATCAATAATATCATCATTATTATTAACAAAGTAAATCCCTACCATAAAATAAATATCCAACAAACAACAATACATACACCACCTATAGTAAATCAATCATAACCATTTAAACAAGCATATAGTAATATAATATAATTACCAATTATTTATATTACATACAAGACATAAAGTAACTACATAAGCTATAAGACAAATCAATATAGTTACACTAGGACATTATCATATTCAAATTATAATTTGTAATATATTATTTATTAATACCTATACAAATGATATCTAAATTAGTTTACTATAATTAAGTATATCTTGAAATTACAATTAATCACAATTGAATTATTCAAGGAAAGACGAAAGGCTTTTTTCGTAAACTGGGAAAGGCATATACGTTGATGGTGAAAATTTTGAGGAATTGGAATTGGATTTATTTGATTACGTTAATTGGTATAAAATATACGAATTCATGGATCATTAGGATATCAGGTGCCATCTCAGTATAAATGTGTGTCCTTATAAAAACTGTCTAAATAAGTATTGACAAACCAATCTGGAGTATTATTAGAAATAGGATTAATCGACGTGATTTTTTTTATGCTGTTTAAAATATTAATATGGTTTGCCTTGGAACGTAATTATTTTTTCTGCTTTCAAAATTAGCCATAGTATCACTAATAATGTCTCCGATATTTTTACCTACTTTAATCATAGAATTGCTATCAGCATATTGTTCATAGAGCATGTAACAAATACAAGGATCAAATTTAAATCTTTTTTCTAAGCCAAGCTTTCTATCAACATAGCAAAACGATTCTTTTGAATGCCTATCTTGATATTCGGATCTAAGATATGTGAGCTCACCAAAGACAGTAACTATAGTTCTAGACCTAGTATTTTTAACGTAGTATCTAACTGTCCTATTAGTATCATTTCTAAATTAATTATCCATTTTTCAAACAATATATTTGAGGATAGAAATAGCTTGCCTTCTAACATAAATATCAATATTAAAAATGATATAAGCATGGTTAAAAACAGTTGGGTTAAAATTAGTTGGAGCAACCATTGTATCAATGCTGTATTTTAAAGTGTTCGATAAACTTTTTTTGATAGATTTCATTAAAAGAATGTGTTAGAATGTGCATGCAATAATCTACTTTTGTTTGTGTGATAACTACATTATAGGGGATTATTTCTTTTTTTGCATTCCGAATTCATTTTACACGATCTAAAGTTTTAACTTATTGATAGTTTAATAAAATAATGGTATAATTTGCAAATGGTAATTTTAGTAATAAAAAATTAATTATTGTTTAATTATAAATTAAATTGTTACTTATAGGAAAGGTATATTAGTGTATGGATGAAGATAAATTTTCGAGTTTAGTAATGGATAACGTTGATATGTTATGTTATGTTTCAGATTTAGAAAACTATGATTTACTTTATATAAATAAAATAGCTAAAAAACGTCTTGGACTTGAAAATGTAGATATTAATGGAAAGAAATGTTATGAAGTTTTACAAGGTAAAACTGAGAAATGCAGTTTTTGCACAAATGATAAACTTGTTAAAGGTCAAACTTATAATTGGGAGTTTCATAATCCTATTATTAATAGATATTTTAGTTTAAATGATAGTATTGTTGAATTTGATGGCAAAGATGTTAGATTAGAATATGCGATAGATATTACAGAAGACAAAAACAAAATAACAAAACTAACTTCTCAACTTACATTTGAAGAGACTTTGGTAAAATGCGCACAAGCATTATCTGATTACAAAGATATAAATAGTGCAATTAACCATTTGTTAGGAATAATATGTGAGTTTTTTGCAGGAGATAGATCATATATCTTTGAGTATTGTGATGACAAAGTTTATATGGATAACACTTACGAATGGAATAATGATAATATAGAGCCACAAATTGATAATTTACAAAACATACCTGTAGAGGTGTGTGCACTTTGGTTTGAAAAATTTGAAAAAGAAGGTGAGTTTTTCATTAATTCATTAAGTCAAGATGTGGAAGTAGGTTCTGATGTTTATAACATTTTACAACCACAAGGTATTGAAAGTTTAATGGCAGCTCCACTAGTAATTGACGACAAATGCTTTGGATTTTTAGGTATTGATAATCCTAAAGTTAATACTTTAGATACAACATTATTACGTAGTGTTACTTTATTTGTAACAGCAGAATTAGAGAAAAAACAAATTAATAAAAAATTAGAAAAAATAAGTTTTATAGATGCGTTTACTGGAGTTTATAATAGAAATAAATATATGAGTGTAGTAGATGAAATATCACTTGGTAAATATCCAACAGTGGGTATTGTTTATTTAGATATTGATGAATTAAAAAAATCCAACGATGAATATGGTCATGAATATGGTGATATGATCATACTAAAATTTGTATCATTGGTAAAAAAACACTTAACTTTTGATATATTTAGGATAGGTGGCGATGAATTCGTTGGCATTTATATAGGAGATGATAAATCTTTTTTTGAGGATTCAATAAATAAATTAAAAATGGCTATTCAAAGTCAAGAAATTGTAAATGCGGCACAAGGGAGTGCTTGGTGTGAAGATACAACAAAGGTATTAAACTATATTTTAGAAGCTGATAAGCTTATGTATGAATATAAACAAAATTACTATAAAGTAAAATCAAAAAAACCACTAAGAGTAAAGTATAGTAGATTAGTAGAAGAACATGAAGAAAGTGATGATATTTATTATCAAGCTGACTTATTAACTGGTTGCTTAGACAAAGAATCTACTATAAGTCTTGTGAAATATATTATTGATGAAAGCTCTGAAATTGATGAGCATGTTTTTATTCTTATTGATCTAAATAATTTTTCATTAGTAAATAAACATCTAGGTCATTTAGCTGGTGATAATATTTTAAAACAAATCGGAATTGACTTGCGTAAACTTGTACGTACCGGTGATATTGTTGGTCGCATTAAAGGTGATCAATTTGTTGTTTTTATTAAAAATACTGCTAATATGTTATCTGTTAAGCATAAACTTGATGAAATACTTTTTGTTATAAAAAGCAATTTAGATTCTAATCGTGGCGATATTGAAGTAACTGTAAGTGTTGGTGTTTCTAGATTTAGAGTAGATGGTGATACATATCAAGAACTATATAAAAATGCATTAAGTGCACTTAATCTAGCACATAAAAAAGGAGAAAGTCAATATTGTATTTATTCGAAAATAATATCTCGAAAGGATTTTATCATTCAAAATAAAACTTCAAAAACAATTGATAATGATTCGAAACAATATCCAACAAAAAATTTACTGACAAAAGTTTTTGAATTATTATTAATGACAAATAATATTCCAGAGGCAATCAGTGAAGTTATTGCACTGATTGGTGTATATTACAATGTTTCAAGAGTGTATATTTTCGAGCTTGTTGAAGATGAAACATATTATAGAAATACATATGAATGGTGTGCGAATGGAATTTCAGCAGAAATAAATAATCTTCAGAATATTCCAAAAGATAAATATATGTATATGGCTTCATTTGGAGGAGAATCTGGTATTTTAGCATGTAATGATCTTTCGGAAATCAGTGGTGTTTTTAAAGATTTATTAGAATCTCAAGGAGTAATGTCTTTTCTGCAAGTGTTTTCAAAAACAAATGGAATTCCAAGAATTTTAGTAGGGGTTGATGAATGCGTTAATCGTAGAATATGGCAAGAAGATGAAATTTTTTCAATGACATATATAACTAATTTATTAAGTATGGCTAGTGCAAAAACAGAAAATATTCAACTTTTAAAAGATTTTGAGTATATGAAGAAAAGTGTAGATTTAGATTCGCTTACAGGAATTCCAACAAAAGAAAAATTTTATAAAGAGACATGTAAAATGCTAAAGGAAAATCCTGATAAAAAGTTTGTGTTTGTACTACTTAATATTAATAAATTTCAAATGATTAACTCCTTTTTTGGAATGGAAGAAGGAGATAGGCTTCTACAATTAATCGCAAATGAATTTAGCATATTGAGTCAAAATTCTTTATCAACTTATGGTAGAATGGGTGCAGACATTTTCTATATATGCCAAGAGTTAGATGGTACAATTGAAAATACTGCTAATAATACAACAGAAATAATCAATTTAAGCATCTTGAATTATAGATTTGACTACAACCTTAGTGCTTCTATTGGTGTCTATTTTATTCAAGATTATGATATGCCTATAGAAATGATGCATTCAAAAGCATTAATAGCTGCAAAGAAAATCAAACACTTAAAGGTAACTGAATATTCTATTTATGATGATAATATGGAAGATGATGAAATTAATGAGCAATCCTTAACAAATGAATTAATACCGGGATTGATCAAACATCAATTTGAAGTTTATTTGCAACCTAAAGTAGATCTTTTAACGCTTAAGATAATAGGGGCAGAAGCGTTAGTTAGATGGAATCATCCAACAAAAGGAATGATATCACCAGCTGAGTTTGTCCCACTATTTGAAAAAAATGGACTAATCACTAAAGTTGATTATTTTGTATGGGAAAGCGTATTTCAATATATACAAAATTATCAGGTAACTGGAGAAAAATGTGTCCCAATTTCAGTTAATTTATCAAGGGTTGAATTATTAAATGTGAATTTAATTTCTTGTTTTGAAGAATTCTTAAAAAAATATGATGTTTTACCAGAATTAGTACACCTAGAGATTACAGAAAGTGCATATGTAATAAACTACAATGAAATCGGTGAAGTTATTAATCAGTTACGTAATTTAGGATTCCACATTGAAATGGATGATTTTGGTAGTGGGTATTCATCACTTAATATGTTTAATAAAATGCATGTAGATACATTGAAACTAGATATGATATTTTTAAAAGATTTAAATGAAAATGCAGGAAATTATGATATATTGACATTTATTATTAGACTTGCAAAGAATTTTAATTTAAAAGTTGTAGCAGAGGGAGTTGAAACCTTTGAACAATTTGAATTTTTAAAAGATCTCGGATGTGATATAGGGCAAGGATATTATTTCTCAAAACCAATGCCAATGGATAAATTTGAAAACTATATTAAGTCTTTTCAAACTGCCAATTATGAGGTAGCTGATTTATCAAATGATTCAATGATTAATTTACAGGATATACTATATCTTAACTATAGTACTAATAAATTTTTTGAAAATGGATTAATTGCTAGTGCTATATTTATATATTCACATGATGATATAAAGACTATCCGATGTAATAACGATTTCCATAACCTTATTGGAGCAAATGATTGTTTATATATTTATAAAAATAACTTACAACTAATAATTCATAAAGATGATATTTCATTACTAAAAGAAATGGCAAATGAAACAAAAAATAAAAAAGAAACGGTTTCATTTGATATTCGAATTATGGACGTTAGAGATGTTGAAAAATGTAAATATATTCTATTCCATGCGTGCCTAAAAATAATAAATAAAGCAAAAAAGTCAGATGTGTTTATTGCAACATTTGAAAAAAAGTTATAATCAAAAAATCTTATTAATGACTTATTTTAGGACTGATTATTTTGTATTTCTATTAAGTATACGATAATTATAAAACATAAAATGAAACAGGGAGTACTATTCTTAAAAAAAAATTAATAAAAAATGTAGAGCAAATATTTATAAACTTTACCCTGTAAGATAGACACGAAAATAATTCGTGCATATCTTACAGGGTTTTTATATAATTATAGAAGGTGCCCCAAACTTAACTGGGGTTTCTAATAATTAAGCAACAAACTAACTTGGGGTAATTTCAACCCCAAACAAGTTGGAAGTTTCTAAAAAGTGTAGAGAGCACAATATTTGGTGAAAATCATATATTGTGCTTTTTTCATGTTTGAATACGATAATTTACGTCATCATTTAGAACATAAAGATTACGATTTCTAAATCTATCCCAATTCGTATAACCATTATCATTTGGATTATCAATACTTATTTAGACAGTTTTTATAAGGACACACATTTATAATGAGATGGCACCTGATATCCTAATGATCCATGAATTCGTATATTATTATACCAATTAACGTAATCAAATAAATCCAATTCCAATTCCT
>CAMQTJ010000095.1 GCA_947037125.1 uncultured Holdemania sp. | reverse complement strand
GATGGTAATGTAACATTAACTAAATTAGAATATATTATTAGAAATCATGATGAAGTTAAATTCAATCAACAAATTGAATTAATGGATCAAATTAAAGATTTTATCAATAATAAATATAAGCAAGAATTAGTAAGTGTAAAGACTATTTTGTCATATGCAAATATGTATAAAGAATTAAAAAATCATATGGATATTATTAATAATGTCTATGATTGTATGCTTGAATTAAATATGAAGCCTATGAGTAATCCTATTAGAGGTGGTACTGATGGTGCGCGTTTAACCTTTATGAATTTGCCTTGTCCAAATCTTGGAACAGGTGGAGCAAATTGTCATGGTCCAAATGAAGTATGTAGTATACAAGAGATGGATATCATGGTTGAATTAATGAAAAAAATTGTTGAGAAAGTTATTAAAAAATAGGTAATATATGAATGATATAATTAATCAAATATTTGAAGATAAAATTATTAAAGGGGTTATAAGTAATCCTATTAATAAAGATGAATTTATTAAGATAGTTTTTAGTCTTAAAAGTAAAAATAATGAAAACTATTATGCATTAGAAAAATATACAATAAAACAAGTATTTCATGAAAATGTACAATTAAATTTAATTAAAGAAAAAATAGTTGAATTAAAAGGCAATTTTAAACAATTGAATATGTTTAGTGAAACAATTGAATATTCTATTAAAGTATCAAAAAAAGATAAGATATTCTTTTCTAAAACACAACTTAAAAAACCAATAACTAATAATTTATCACATAATAAAACTAAAAACTATTTAATAAATGAATATGATGATTGTCAGCCATTAGTTGATTTAGGTGTCTTTACTAAAGATGGTAAAATTGTTGTAAGTATGTATAGTAAATTTAGACAAATTAATCGTTATTTAGAGATTGTTGATGATTGTTTAAAAAAATATGATAATAAAGATATTACAATTATTGATTTTGGTTGTGGTAAAAGTTATTTAACTTTTGTGCTTTATCATTATTTAAAAAACATTAGAAAAATTAATCCTAAAATAATAGGACTTGATTTAAAGGTTGATGTAATTGAAAAGTGCAATGATACAGCCATAAAATATGGCTATACTAATCTAAGCTTTGAAGTTGGTGATATTGAAAACTTTAAATACAATAATAATGTAGATATGGTTATAACATTACATGCTTGTAATACTGCAACAGATTTTGCTTTATTTAATGCAATTAAATGGAATGCTTCAATTATATTATCTGTTCCATGTTGTCAAAGTGAAGTTAAACAACAAATGCAATCAGTTAGGTTTAATAGTTTATTAAAAAATGGAATAATTAAAGATCGTTTTGCTTCTTTAGTTACTGATACTATTAGAGCTAATTGTTTGGAGTTATGTGATTATAATACTCAAATATTAGAGTTTATTGATATGGATCATTCATTAAAAAATGTATTAATTAAAGCTATTAGTAAAAAAATTAGTGATGATAAAAAAAGAATTGTTTTAAATGAAATACTAGAATTGAATAATGAATTTAAAATTGAAAATTCATTATATAAAATGTTAGTAAATGATAAAAAAATAAAGGAGCAATATTAATATGATATATACATGTACCCTAAATCCAAGTTTGGACTATTTTATCAATCTTGATGGCGTTGAAGTTGGTGAACTTAATCGTTCAAAAGGTTGTAGTTTTAAAGCCGGTGGTAAAGGAATTAATGTTTCTAGTGTTCTAAGTAATCTTGATATTTCAAGTAAAGCATTAGGCTTTGTAGGTGGTTTTACTAAGGATTATTTTATTGAAAAACTTGGTGCATATAAAAATGTTCAACCAAACTTCATTTATATTGAAGGTAATACACGTATCAATGTGAAAATGTTGAGTGGTCAAGAAACTGATATCAATGCTATAGGACCTATCATTAGTGAAAAAGAAAAAGAAATGATGCTTAAAAGAATAGAGAAAATGACAAGTTTTGATACCTTTATATTATCAGGTAGTATTCCTGTGAATTGTGATGACTTAGTTTTTGATATTCTTAAAGTTTGTGAAAGAAATCAAGTGCAAGTTGTTTTAGATACAAGTCCTTATATGATGGTTAAATTATTAAAATATAAACCAATGCTTGTGAAACCTAATTTAGAAGAATTAGAGCAAATGTTTGATAAAAATATTAGTACTTATGAAGAAATTATTGAATGTGCTACTCAAATCGTTTCACAAGGTGCAAAAAACTGTATTGTTTCATTAGGTAGTGATGGTGCAATTTTAGTTAATGATACAGGTGTATATAAATCAAGTGCAATTAATGATGAAATTATTAAAACAACGGGTGCTGGAGATAGTTTAGTTGCAGGATTTGTGATGAATTATTTAAGATCAAAAGATTTTATCTTAGTATTTAAGTATGCATGTGCATGTGCTAGTGCTACTATTACATCAAAAGATTTCGCAACTGCACAAAAAGTTGAATATTATGCTGATAAAATAACTATTGATAAATTGAAATAATTGTATAATAGAAAAATTATTGTTTTGTTTTAAAAAAAAGGTGCATAATAATAAAGTGTTATTAAAGGAAAGAAGGAAATATAATGAAAAAAATATTAGTGTTATTTTTATGTTTGGGTTTATTAGTTGGGTGTTCAAGTAAAAGTGATTTAAGCAATATGGTTGTGAACCCTGATTTAAATTATTTAGATGACGTTAAAGCAATAAGTGTTGATATGAGTGGTTATCGTAACTTTACAGATACAAAACATGTCTTTAAGAAAATCAATTTTAAAGAGGCTTTAAGATTTATTGAAGAAGATGCATCAGCTGTAGTTTATTATGGTTATAAATCTTGTCCATTTTGTGTTGAAGTAGTACCTGTATTAAATGAATTATGTAAAGAATTAGGCTTAAGTGTTTATTATGTTGATGTACAAGCAGAACAAGTAGCTGATGAACATTTAGAAATGTTTATGGGTCATTATAGTGAGTTTTTACAAACTGATGACAAAGATGAACCTACATTTTATGTTCCTCAAGTATCAGTAATCGTTGATGGTGAAATAACTTCAGTTCATGTTGGAGCTGTAGATTCTTATACTTCAGGTGAACCTATGAACAATAAACAAAAAGAAGAATTAAAAGGTATTTTTACTGAAAATTTTAAACCGTTATTAATTGAAAAATAAAAGTGAAAGAGTGATATTATGTTTAAATTATTTAAGCGTAAAAAAGATATGATTAATGATGTTGTAAAGCTTAATGTTGCAATGACTTTAGGCGGTAGTAAATCAAATGGTTATGTTGAATCAATTTATTTTGATATTATTGAAACAAATTCTAATAAAATAGTTGGTTATTGTGATTTAAGACTTGGTATGAATAGAGAACTTTATTATTTAGGTCAAGTTGGTTATCACATTTACAATGAATATCGGGGTAATTATTTTGCTTATTATGCATGTTTATCATTATTTAAAATTGCAAAAAATAAATATATGTTTGATGAAATCTTAATAACTTGTAATCCTGATAACATTGCTTCATATAAGACATTAACTAAGTTAAATGGAACACTGAAGGAAATTGTAGATGTACCAATGGATAATCCACTATATATTGCAGGAGATAAACAAAAATGTATTTTTATTTATAATTTAAGAGGATAAATAATGCGAAAAATATTGAAGTTTTTAGTAAGTAGAACATTTACTGTTGCCATCTTAATAATTATTCAAGTTTGTATATTAATTAATGTTTTTTATCTGCTTAATATTAAATCTGCTACATTAAATACAATATTTACACTTATTAGTTACCTAATTGTATTAATTGTTATAAACCGTAATGATAACCCATCTTATAAATTGGTTTGGTCAATTTTAATATTGATCTTTCCTTTTATTGGAGGGGTTTTTTATCTGTTATTTGGTGCAAAGAAAATGCCTAAAGCTTTATTTAATAGTGCGATTAAATCTAAAATTAAATTAAATAGTGCTTATTTAGATAATCAGAATTTAGATATAATAAAAAAAGAAAATCCTAGTATAGCTAAAGTTTTTCGCTATATTGAAAATTGTGCACATTATCCGATTTATGATAATAGTCGAATTGAATATTTAAGTGACGGTAATGTTTTCTTGAAAAGTTTATTAGAAACATTAAAAAGTGCGCAAAATACGATTTATATCGAATACTTTATTATCGCTAAAGGATACATGTGGGATCAAATACTGGAAATCTTAATAGCAAAAGCAAATGATGGGGTTGACGTTAAAATAATATTTGATGATGCAGGTAGTATTGGTAGAATTGATAATAATTATGATAAGTATTTGGCTAAATTTAATATTAAATGCGTAATCTTTAATCGACTAAAACCACAATTAATTATTCAAATGAATAATCGTGATCACAGAAAAATAACTGTTGTTGATAATAAAGTTGCATATATGGGTGGAATTAATATAGCGGATGAATATATTAATCGTCTTAAACGATTTGGTTATTGGAAAGACACAGCGATTAAAATTGAAGGTGAAGCTGTTTATAGTTGTTCCATTATGTTTATTCAATTTTATAATTTTTTATCAAAAGATAAGATCAATTATAATCTTTTAAAAAAACATATATTCAGTTTTAATGATGGTTTAGTATTGCCATTTTCAGATAGTCCTACAGATGATGAACAAATAGGTTTAAATACTCATTTGATGTTGATTAATAGTGCAACAAAATATATCTATATTGAAACACCATATTTAATAATAGATTATAAACTACAAAAAGCATTGTGTCTTGCTGCAAAAAGTGGGGTTGATGTGAAAATAGTTTTGCCATTTATTCCTGATAAATGGTATGTTCATGTAATGAGTAAATATAATTATTCACTTTTAGTTAAAAGTGGTGTAAAAATATACGAGTATAAACCAGGTTTTATTCACTCTAAAATAATTATTGTTGATGATATTGTTGGAATGTGTGGAAGTATCAACATGGATTATCGTAGTTATTATTTACATTTTGAGTGTGCAACATTATTTTATAAATCAAAAGCGATAGTTGAAATGAAAAAAGATTTTATAAATATAATTAATGATTCAATTGTAATTGATGATTTACAAATTGAAAATGTAGGTATTTTTACAAGAATAATTGGGGCATTATTGAACTTGTTTTCTCCAATGTTGTAAAATATTACAATTGATGAAAATTTTTCATTTACAATTGTTCTTATTTTTGATATTATTGTAAAGGTATGGAGGTAATATTTATGGAAATCGAAAATAACGCTTATTTTTGGCAAAAAATAGATACTTTATTTTACTCTAGTTTTTTAGATATTAAAAGATTAAAAGGATCAAAACATCCAGTTTATAAAAGTTTAATCTATCCTGTTGATTACGGTTATTTAAATGACACAGTAGGTGAAGCTAATCATGGAATTGCGGTGTTTAAAGGTACTTCAACAAATACTGTTGTTGATACATTAATAATTGCAGCAGATATTTTAAAAAAAGATATTGAAACAAAATTACTATTAAGTTGTACAAAACAAGAAGAACTTGAAATATTAGAATTTTTAAATCAATCTGACTTTCAAAAAACAATTGTAATCAGAAGAACAAACTATATTCCAAGCTGGGGATGCTCAAATAATTGAGTATCTTTTTTTTGGCTATTTTAAACTAATAAATAAATGAAATCATGTTGACATATATTTACATATAGTGTACTTTATAATATCTAGCTTTAATGGAATGATGCTTGAGGTAGTTTATGAGTTGGATTTTTGGGTAGTAATAGAGTTATTTGCAATTGAAGCAAACTATTTAATAACGTTCATCTTAATTGTCTATACTTCAATTACAATTAGAAAAAGTATTTTATCAAATACTAAATATAGAGGTGTTTTAAGCTTTATAATATTTATCTCATTAAGTTTTGTAATAGTTTATTTTGATGGATTAGCTTTTTTTGTAAATAACCAAGCAAATATTGATAGGGAAATAAGTCTTACATTAGCACTTGTGTTTAATGGAATCGTTAGTATTGGTCTAGCAATTCTTTCAGGGTATTTGTTGGAAAACAAAATTAATCTTTAATATTGAGGTATAAATAATGGATAGAAAATCGTATAAGGATTTAGGTCAGTTGACAGTAGTTTTGATGTTGATGTCAATAATTATTTCAATAATATTTATATAATTTTAAAGGCAGATAACAAATAAATGTTATCTGTTTTTTTATCTGTTGTAGTATATATTATTGTATATTGTTAATAATTGAGTGGTGATTAATATGAAAAGGTATTTTATAGTTTTAGGTAATAATATTGTTAATGAAATAAAATTTGATTATTTGATTTTAATTAAACGGATTAATAAACATAATGAAAAAAATGAGAGTAAATATGATTGATATAATAAAAAAGCTGATTGCTCGCTTTACAAGTTTTCAAGGATCAATATTTATATCATCTATTGCTTATTCACTTGTTTTAAGTGTTGCACCTATTTTAATAGTATTAAATATTTTATTTGCTCAAGATATAGTTTTTTATAGTTACTTAATGCAATTGATTGCGAACTATATACCGTATGAATACTTAAAATTGATCAATGATTATTTAGGTATGGGTATCACGTTTAATTATTTTGAATTGATATTTATTATGGGTATAGCGATATGGATTTTATCAAAGGGGATATATCATTTTTTATTGTATGGAAATAATGAATATGAACTAAAACATAACGATGTTATCTTAAGAATATTATCAGTTGTAATATGTATATTTTTAATTGGTGTTGCTATTGGCTTATATTTATTGTTGACGAATGTGTTGAAAATATATACTTTATTAATATTATTAATTATATTATTTGTGGAAGTTTACTTTTTTTATAAAAGTATTTGTTTTTTTAATTATCAAATTAAGCGAATATTTCCACTTAGTATATTAATAACCTTATTATTAATCCTAATTAGTTACATTTTTTACGTATATATTGCATATATTGCGAACTATAATTCAATTTATGGTCCATTAAATAGCATAGTTGTGTTATTATTAAGTTGTTATATTGTTGCGAATATATTATTCTTTGGATATTGCATTAATTTAAAGGTAAATAATGTTACAAATGCTAAAATGCAATATACTAAAATATTGAAATGGAGTAATGAAAAATGGATATTACTATTAAAAAAGTTGGAATCAATGGTGAAGGGATAGGTTATTTTGAATCAAAGCCTGTCTTTGTAAAAAATGCTTGTCTTGATGAAGTTGTTGAGATAGAAGTAACGGAAAAAATGCCTAAATATTGGATA
>CAMQTJ010000094.1 GCA_947037125.1 uncultured Holdemania sp. | reverse complement strand
CGCAATTTCTATAAGTCCTAATTCTCTATTAGCTTGTTTCATTGCAATAACATCATCTTTTAATTCTTCAGCACATAAAGTTGACATTAATCCTGCAACTTTAAGTTTTAAAGTATGTAATATTTCGCCATCAACACTACTAACCATACCACCACCAATTGATTTAATTTCATTAGCACAAATAATGGCATCATCTACATTATGGTAAACCATAGTAAGATTATGAGAGTCATGTGATACAGTTGATGAAACACAACCTTTATTAATTCCAAAGTTTTTTACTATTGCAAGTGCTATATTATCATTATCAAATCGATTAACAACAGCTACAAAAGATAGTGATTTATCATTTGATATATCTAAATATCCATCAACAACATTAATTGGTAATTTTATTAAGTCAGTTAATGAATTTTGTAGATCTTTAAATATCATACAGTTCACATCAATTATCCCATTTTCAATAGGTGCTTTGATTTTTAAATCTTCAATGCTTAATTCTTTGATATTAACTGAATTGATATTTTCTATTTCATGATCTATATCTTCAATTTTATTGATAAGTTTTCCATTTTCACTTACAAGATTACCTTCAAAAATTACTTTTTCAACATTGATATCTTTTAAATTATCAATAATAACCATATCAGCAACAAATCCTGGTGCAATAGCTCCCAAGTTTTCTATTTTTATTTCACGTGCTGAATTATAAGTTGCACTTCTAATAGCATCAATTGGGTGCATACCATTTCTAATTGCAATTCTTACAACATCATTAATATGACCGTCATTTAAAATATCATCACTTTCACGATCATCTGTACAAATACATAAATGATCTAAATAACGAAATTCTTTAATACCTTCTAAAATAGCAGGTACATTTTTACACATACTACTATCACGCATATCAATAAACATACCACGTTTAAATTTATCTTTAGCTTCAAAACTATCTCTTGTTTCATGACAAGTGTTTGGTCCAGCTGCCAAATAAGCAGATAGATTACGACCTGTTAGAAATGGTGCATGTCCTTGTAGATATAAATTGCGTTTTTTTGCAGCATCTAGTATTGCATGCATACGATCTTCACCATTGATTACATCTAAGTAACTCATAACTTCAGCAAGTCCTATAACGCGCTCTAATTGCGCTAATTCAATGATATCATCAGCAACAAAATCAGCTCCAGAAAACTCTAAATTAGGCACAGATGGAACACAGCTTGGAATATCAATAAGTTGTCTCATTGGTAAACCATTAGCTACATCATGCATGTACTTAACACCAGCTTTGCCATGAACATTACCAATTTCATGAGGATCTGTTACAACGGTTGTTGTACCACAATTAATAACAGCCTTTGCGAAATTACGAGGTGTCATCATTGAACTTTCAATGTGAACATGTGAATCAATAAAACCTGGGATCAAGTATTTTCCATTAGCATCAATAATTATTTTCGCATTGATTTGTTCATCTAAATTATCATATTCAACATGTGATATATAACCACCATGAACATAAACAATAGCATTATGAATTGTACCTGTAATAACATTTACTAGCTGACAATTTGTAATTGCCATATCATTTTCAATTTTATTTAGTGAAGCCTTTAATAATTCTTTTATATTACTATGTTGTAATTTCATATTATTCTCCTATAGTGGTTGGTTAAAAATAAAGTATAAGATTAACGGTATTGCTAAAATATACATTGCTGGGTGAACATCTTTAAACTTCAATGTTGCTACTTTGATAATAACATAAGCTAATATACCAGCTGCAATTCCTGCTGCAATTGATCCCATAAATGTACCAAACATAATCATGATAAATGGACCAAACGCTTCAGTAAAATCACTAAAGTCAATATCTTTAATTCCTTGAATCATGATAAATCCTACAAAGATTAATGCAGGTCCTGTTGCAGCATCTGGAATCATTAAAATTAATGGTGTAAATGGAATACAAATTAAAAATAATATTCCAACAAAGATTGATGATAATCCAGTTCTACCACCTGCTTCAACACCACTTGATGATTCTACATATGTTGTAACTGTTGTACAACCTGCACATGCACCAATACATGTACCAATAGCATCAACGATAAATGGTTTTTCAATACCTGGCAAATTTCCATCTTCATCAAGCATATCTGCTTTTTTCGCAACACCTAATACTGTTCCTAAAGTTGAAAAGAAATCTCCAAAAAATGCAATAAACATTAATACTATACCTTCTGCAGTAAAGATTGTTGAAAACTGAAAATTAAACATGATATTACCTACATCTTGTGTACTTGGAACCATAACTAATGATTCTGGTACTGTAGTAATACCTAGTGGAATACTTAGTAAAGTTGTTAAAACGATACCATATAAAATTGCACCTTTAACTTTCCAAGCAGTTAAAACAGCAATTATAACTAATCCAAAAATTGCACAAACAACACTTGGTGAAGTGAAATCTCCCATACCAATTCCATCTACAAATGTCCCAATACCTGTACTTTTAAATCCTAAATATGCTATAAAAAATCCAATTGATGTTCCAATTGCAATTTTAATATTTTTAGGGATCATACGAACAATTAAATCTCTTATTCCCATTACACTTAAACCTACAAAAATTAACCCTGTTATTAAAACCATTGCCATAACTTCTGAAAGTGCAAAATCCCCTGATTGAATCAAGTAACCAAACATAAAGTTTGAACCAATACCTGTTGATAAAGCAAATGGTAAATTCGCATATAGCCCCATTACAATTGTTATTAAACCTGAAACTAATGCACAAGTGATTATAATTGCTTCTTTGCTAATAACAACACCATTTGCATCAACAATGTGTGAAATTGGCCCAAAACCAACAATTGCACTTGGTTGAATAATTAAAACATAAGCCATCGTCATAAACGTAGTTAGCCCTGCAATAAACTCAATTTTTACATTTGTCCCATTTTGTGATAACTTAAAAAAACTTTCGATCTTTTTCATCTAATCCTCCTAATTTTAAAAGTCTAATAGTTATCAATTATGATTTGTGATATTTAGATAATCATAGTACATTATTTAAGGTAATGTGTAGAAACTGTTCTCCATATTAGAACATTATATGATAACCATTGACTAGTTAATTATATTGGAATTTTCACTTATGTCAATTAAATTGTAACATTTTAAAAAGTTAATTTTTAAACAAGACATTGCATATAAATTAAAAAAACTATTTTCATAGTTTCTTTAATGTAATTTACCACCTGTAACTTTTATATCATTCTCATTTTCTATTATTGCATGTATTGCATAAATTATTGCTTTAACTATTGTATTCAATTCCATTGAAGCAACATTAGAAAACATTAAAGTTTGTGAAGGTAAATAAGGTATATGAATAAAACCAGAACGTTTATTTGCATATTTTGTCCCTAATAAATGAGCAACACCATACGTAACATGATTACAAACAAATGTACCAGCACTATTTGATATTGATGAAGGAATACCATATTTTTTTATATTTTCTACCATTGCTTTTATAGGTAATGTAGTAAAATAAGCATCAGGTCCATCAACAAATATTTTATCATCAATAATTTGATTGTTTTCATTATCGACAATTTTAGCATCATCTATATTAATCCCTATTCTTTCAATACTAATATCACTTCTACCACCAGCTTGACCTATTGATAAAACTACATCTGGTTGATATTTAATTATCGCTTCTTCAATAATATTTAATGATTTAAAAAATACAGTAGGTACTTCAATTTTGATGATTTCAACCTCATTTATAAAATTAGGTAATAATCTAACTGCTTCAATTGAAGGATTAATTATATCATTATTAAATGGATCAAATCCTGTAACTAATATTTTCATATCTATTTACCTTCAACTTTATGCTTATCATATTTAAAACACATAGAAGTATGATTATTTAGTATCCCTATTGCTTCAAGATAAGAATATGTAGTTACACTCCCCATAAATTTAAAACCTCGCTTCTTTAAATCTAAGGCTATTTTATCAGATAATTCATTTTTACTGTAAAATTCATCACTTTTCGCATATATAACTTGATTATTAGTGAATCCCCAAATATAGTTACAAAAAGAACCATATTCATTAATGATTTTTATAAATGCTTGCGCATTTGTAATTGTTGCATTAATTTTGGCTTTACTTCTAACAATATCACTATTATCAAGTAATTGTAATACTTTATTTTCATCATAATTTGCTATTTTGTTGTAATCAAAGTTATCAAAAGCTATTTTAAATGCCTCTCTTTTTTTAAGTATTATTAACCATGATAAACCACAATGAAAGGATTCTAAAACAAACATTTCAAATAAGTAGCTATCATCATAACTTGCAACACCCCACTCATTATCATGGTATTGTGTGTATATTTGTGATTTATTCAAATTTGGCCAATTACATCTTATAATATTTTCACTCATATTAATCTCCTATTAATTTATATAACTTCTATAAATTATATCTCAATTTAATATTAACTTATTAATCATTATTCCTAATCAATTAATGAAAAGTTAATAGTAACAGGATTATGATCACTAAATTCAAAGCGATTATCACTATTTTCTATTTTACTTACTTCTATATTATTTGAAACAAAAAAGCCATCAACAATAAGTATTGTAGTTTCATTATGTACATAACCTGTATCACAATCACGACATGTCGGAGTAAGTTGACCGCTATATTCATCTACAAATCGGATATCTTTTGGTAAATCGTCATGTGGAAATGGTTGTGCCCACCCAAACTCATTAGTTTCTATATTATTTAAAACAAGCATTGAATCACCTGTTAAGTCATGATTAAAGTCCCCACCTGCAATTACATAGTTTCCTTCATCAATTCTTGATTGCATATCATCAAATAGCATTTTAATTTGTGCACTCCTAATTTCAGGAGTTCCCCCGTATGCTGATAAATGAGCATTATAAACATATAATATTTTGCCATTATCAGTTGGCATTTGTGTAACTGTATAACATCTATCAAGATCTAAAAATTTAGAAAATGAAGATGTAATAGGTAAACTTCTACGTAGTGCATCTGTCATGTTATATTTCGAAAATGTCCCTATTCCTGCCAGTGATTTACCATGTGGATCAAGTATTGGATACATTAAAAATGAAGAGTCATAATTGATTCCTATCGTATTATCAAAATTATTAAATCCTTGCTTAAACATAGCGTATTGATCAATATGATGACTTCTTGTTGAATCTATATCGATTTCTTGAATTAATAAAATATCAGAATCAATCTGCTTGATAAGATCAATTGCTCCATTAATATTCTTAACTACTTCATCACTACTTTTCGCAACAGATTCTGTTCCACCATCCATAAAAAACGAAAAATCAGGACTATATGCTCCAAATCCTACATTGTATGTTGTCGCACTTATTTGTGTATTTACCGGCAACACTTTTGAAGTATTATCATTAATTTGTAAAACTTGATTATCGTCAATTCGATAATATGTGATAAATACATACCCCACATAAATTATAATTATTAATAATATTGATACTAAGATTGATAAAGCGATTTTAAGAGCTAATTTTATTTTTGATTTCATTAGTTTTCCCTCACTATTTATATTCAAAGTATAGCAGTTAAACCATAAATAAACAAGTAATCATAAATAATAAAATATCTATTAAATTAGTTTAAAGATATTTCACTATATAAATCAAATAATTATTTTTTATCATTTAAATTAACGATTTCAACAATAGACGAAACAATCTCTTTTTGTACATTTAAAGGATATAAAATAATCATATAGTCACCTATTTTATTACTTCTATGTTCCTGTATTATACCAAGTTTACTACCTTTTTCACTGATTATTTTATTATTATCTTCAACTAATAAATATTCTTTAAATACTAACCATTTAACTATTTTTTGAGGTGACACTAAAACACAATTATTATCACTTAAAATAATATTGATATTTTTTGAAATTAGACTAATTTGAGTAGGACTATCAAACAGTTCAATTTGGTGTAGTATTTCTATTTCAGGCATATTATTGTAATGAATTTCTTTTATTTTGTTATTACAGTAATCATTAATTTCATTTATAAAAGCATCGCCATATTGTTCTAATCTTTTTTCTCCCACTCCACTTATATTTATAAATTCTTCTTTATTTTTCGGAAGTTTTTCACACATTTCTAAAAGTGTTTTATCATTAAAAATAATAAATGATGAAATACCTTTTTCAATAGATATTTTAAATCTTATTTGTTTTAATCTTTCATATAATACTTCAAGTTTGTTTGATAAAACAAATTCACTATTTTTTTTAATTGTAACAGGTTTTTCTTTTATTAATTTCATTTCGATTTTTTTATTTTCAAACAATATTTCTTTTGATTTTTCTGTCAACTTTAAAATAGGATATTTCCCTTCACTTTTATCAATATAATGTAATAATATTAAATTATCAATAATAGCTCTTAATGTATTAGAACTTTTTTCACTTATGTTATAGGTAGATAATTGATTAAATCCTAATTGAATAATCCTTGCATTTTTACTACCACATAAAACATCAATAACCATGTTTATACCAAATGCTTCTTTCATTCGATGAATACATGATAGTATCTTTAATGATTCTTGTGTAACATCAACCACTTCAAAATTACTATTACAATTACTACAATTACCGCAATATGTTGGTACAGTTTCACCAAAATATTTCAAAATAAAACCTCTTAAACAATCGTTTGTATTTGAATAAAATGTCATTTGATCTAAGCGTTTATATTCTAAATTTTTATTAAGTTCTCTATTATTTTCATCAATTTTAGCTGAATCTTGATTATTTTCTATCATCCATTTATTATTAAAGACATCTTTTTTACTATACATAAGCAAACATGTTGCATTAGTACCATCTCGTCCCGCTCTACCTGCTTCTTGATAATAGCTTTCAATATCTTTAGGCATGTTATAGTGGATAACGAATGAAACATTTGATTTATCAATACCCATTCCAAATGCGTTGGTTGCTACCATAATCGCTACTTTATCAAATTGAAAATCTTCTTGATTTTGCTGTCTTGTTTTATCACTTAAACCTGCATGATAGCTTGATGCTTTAAAACCAATTTCATTTAATTTTTCACAAATAGTATCTACATTATTTCTAGTATTACAATAGATAATTCCACTCTTATTTGGTTTTTTTCTTAGATATTCAATTAATGTAAGCATTTTATCTTGAGGATGTACCACTTCAAAATATAGGTTTTCACGATTAAAACCTGTCACTAATACATTAGGATTTTTTAGTTGTAATAAATTAATAATATCTTCTTGAACTTTTTGTGTAGCTGTTGCACTAAATGCTGATATAACTGGTCTTTCATTTAATAGATCGGAAGAGCACACG
>CAMQTJ010000093.1 GCA_947037125.1 uncultured Holdemania sp. | reverse complement strand
ATATTATCGCATATTAGTTTATTTGATAGTAGATGCACTGTATTTGACGCTTACAATAATTTCATTAAATACTTTCCTTTTCATGAATTATATTGTTCTTGTGGTAATTTTAACTGTTTAACCAGATATGCTTATTACACAAGATACATCAAAACCGTTAATAGCAATACCACTATTAGTATATTAAGGGTTAAATGCAATGTTTGTAATGCAACTCATACGATATTAATCTCTAAATTACAATGTGATGTCAAATTATCTACAATAAAATTTATAAATTAAAATATGTATCATTATAATCTGTACTAGCAGCAATTCAATTAGATAATTTCTTCTTTTATTTTTTAAGTGGCTACAGATGGTCATTTAGAAATAAAATTATAAAAAAACGATTTTACTTTATTTATTTATTTAAATATATTGATATTAAAATTTTATAATTAGTCTTCGATTTTGCAATATGGATAATCCATATAGTTTTTAAAATCGTCAGAATCTTTCAAATAATATATTTTTTCTTCTTCATGATACAGAAATCCCGTAATTTTTGTATTCTCTTCAACTACTATAGTGGAACTCCCACCATCTGGATTATCTTGTTCTCCATACCTTACAATTTCCATTTCATAACTATACGAGTTGTTGCCTAAATACTCATACGACCCCTGCATCCATCTTGAATTAATAGTTCCAAGATTAGAAAACATTTTTATTTTTCTATCATTAACTTCTGGATATAACTCAAGATACATTATAGTACTATCTTCTCCACTTTCTGAGCTTTTAAAATTAAATCGATCATCAAAGTCGCTATCAACCCAGTCCCTACAAGTAAAAGTTAATGAGTTTGATGGATATTTGCTAAATGAATATAGTTCGTCAATTTCAGGTGTAGCAGTAATTTCAGGAATATCAGTATTTTTAGTTATGGTTTCTTTTATCGGTTCTTCACTGCACCCATTAAAAAAAACTAATATCAGAAACAAAACAACAATTTTATTCTTCATGTTAATTCTCCTTTAGTTTATAATTTTAATCAAAATATTGTTTTGATTAAAATTATTTATTAATAAAATTATAATAAACCACTAATAGATGTATGTCAACTCATAGAATTTAACGATCGTGTAAAATGAATGCAAATACAAAAAAAAGCAATAACATAACAAAAGAGTAATTCGAAATTTTACAATTGGTATAAATAACTGGGTTTTTATGAATACAGTTAAAGGTGCTAATAGTAGTGGGTATATTTATAGTTTAGTTGAATCGGAAAACTAAATATTCTAAAACCTTATGACCATTTCAATTATATATTAAATATTTTGCCAACACTTGATTTAAAGAATGACTAAATATTAAACACTATAATACCATGGTCAAAATTGCCTGAAGAATTATATAATACAAAAAAATCATAGAAATATGGTGTTTTTGTGCATAACTATAAAACAAACAATAAATCTGTAAACTTACCAATAGCTGATGAGCTTACAGGATTTATTTTATTAATCAGTGTATGGATCTTGACGTTTACGTTAAATAAGTTAGGGTGTTTTATCTATTGCGCTTTTTTTACTCATACTATATCATCATGTATACCATTGTTTTTAATTGATAGTAACCATTAATAAGATTAACTATTAAATTATTTTATTATAATCTAGCTCAATTGAATTAAGATTGATTATAATGAAAGTATAATAAAGTTTAAATAATTCTTTATTGTTATCACAATTAATACTAAACAATTCGTTTATTCTCTTAAAGCGATAGTAAAGAGTGTTTTTATGTATGAATAGCATCTCGCTAGTCTTTAAAATATCTTTTTCATTTAAAACATAATTATATATTGTTTTTATGTAATCTGTAGAATTTGTTTTATCATAATCATTTATTTTGAAATAGGCGCTACAGATGAACTTGTTACGTATAACTGGAGGAATATTACAGATTACTTCATATAATTTATAATCGTCATAAGTATAATATTTATTTATTTCATTCAAACTTGTTACGAAAAAAGAAGTTAATTTAACCTCTTTGTATGCATTAAAGATTTTAAATAGATCGCTAAATTCATCACTAAAACAAAAGTACATCCTATAATTATCGTGTAAATTATCTAATATGTCTTGAATTTCAACTTGATTACTCGTATTATCGGTCAAAATTAATAATGTGTCTTTATGTAAAAAAATATTGAAATAATACTTTTCTATTAATGAAATTAATACGTTTTTTATTTTAGTATAATCTTTTTCTTTAGTTTCACAGCTAATTAATTTAAATGTGTTATATCTTTCAATTTCAATATTTTCGATGCGATTATCAAAGTCATTTTCAGTAAGGTTATTTTCGATTAAATCGTTAATTAATAGATTTAATGATTTTTCGCTATAATTAAAAGAATTGCTATCATTAATTGAATATATAATTCCACAAGCATCTGATAAATAACTGAAAAAATCTAAATATTTTGTGAAATTATCACAATTTATAAATATATAACCAATACATGAGTGATTGTAATAAATTGGAACTATAAAAAAGTCGCTATAAGTACAATAATATATTTTGGATAAATTATTATTAAATTTGTCGTAAATGCGTTTTGAAATTTCAAAGTCATTTTCTATGATCTTTGGTAGAATACTTTCAATTTTTTTAAAGTTATTATGAATAAGTTTAGTATGATCAAGATTTGAAAAGCATATTTTCGCTGTTAATAATTCACAAGAATATTCTATTATAGTATTGATAGTACTACCACTTGATATATGCTCGAAAATTAATTGTTTGAATTTTATTAACTAAATCATACTTAGACTCCTTTTCTACAGATACAATATATTAGTTATTCAATATTTTAAATTCATCTGATTAAGCAAATATGTAAATTCATTATAATACTATATATTATTTATATTATGTTCTATTTATCTTACTTACGTTTATCATTGCGTTTCGAAAAGAGACCTACCATTATTTTTAAATGAGCAACAATGGAGATTGAATCATAGATTTACTGGGCAACAAATAATGAATAAAATATCTTTATACACATATCATTCAGTTGCAACACCTCTAAAAATAATTATCTTTATATTGAACATCTCTGAAAGTTATTTTACACCTTGTGGATCTGATAGTCAGTTAGATTTTATTAAATGGTTCCAACAAATATCATTAATTTAAATTCGTGATGGTCATTTTCTATTATAAGTTCACCATTATATTTCAAACAAATATCATTTATTGTTAATAACCCTATTCCATGTTCTACATTATTTTCCTTATTACTTATTAATTTTCCAACCTTATCTTTTTTTACATATCCTTTATAACTGTTTATACAGAGAATAAATAATTTATCGCTTTCATATCTTATATTTAATTTTATATACTTTTCATTAATACTGTCACTTAAATTAGCCTCTATTGCATTATCTATAATATTTCCAAGTAATAAACTTAAATCAGGGGCACTCAAAATATTGTATTCAGGAACTTTTATATCCACATTAAAATTTATCCCCTTATTTATTGCTATAATACGCTTAGTCGATATTATTGAATCTAAGATAATATTACCTGTCATTGTAAATTCTTCAAGTTTAAAAATGGTATCATTTTGGGTTATTTCTTTTAAATAATCAATCGCTAGTTCATTATTATTGTTCTTAACTAGTTCGTTTAGAATTGTATAATGTTGTTTAATATCATGTCTTAATATTCTAAACTCATTAATTAACAATCTGTTTTCATTAGTTTGTTTGATACACATCTCTAGCTGTTGCTCGTATCTAAGATAATTCATTTTCATTAGCATATCATTCGTCATATTAATATAAGATTTAAAGACTATAATATTAATTAGACCTAAAATTATAATTGAAATTATTGTATTAGTTGATGTATAAGTAAATAAACTATTTTTATTTAACATAAAAATTTCGTATATTATGTACATGCTTCCAATTGGTATCGCATATATAAAAATCATATATTTACTTTTAATCATATTTTTATTATTATTTATATATATTAATCGTAGAAGTAAAAAAATTAAATATATCATTACTTTAGAAATTATTGATGCTGCTAAAAATACAAATAGTGATGATATATGGCCAATATCTAGCATTTCGAAAACAATAACAACTAAAACTTCACAAAAAGACCATAATGTAATAATTAGTATACAAACTCCTATCTTAACTAATATATTACCCTTAAACAAATAATTTATAAAGGCACACATTATTAATAAACATACAACTAAAGTTAAAATTGGTTGTATTCTTATAGTAGAAAGAACTATTTGCCATAATATATACAAACTCCCGAAATAAACAGAGCCTATCCTGATTGGTTTTATCACAAAAAAAGTAGAAAAACAAACATAAATGAAAATTAGTGATAATGCGCCATTTAAAATCCCTATACATATTCCATTTAACATATTATCTCCTTAATATATCATCATTGATAATATTTCAACCATTCACCATGCGAAATTTTACTATTAATCAACTTGATATGATTGATTTTCCATTATCATATCTTTCACCTAAAAATACACAACTTTTTCTCTATATAATTGTTCTCTCTATTTGAAGTGTTTTTACAAAAAAAACGTTTAATAATAATTATACAACAATAAGCTATCCCTTAAATATAACCACTATTAATGCGGTTTCAGTCGATTAAATCACTGCATTTTAGTTTACAGAATAATTTATTAACCTTATTTCTACGATTTTCAGGTATATGAAAATTTGTGCCATCATTTAAAGTTATACATGTCTTTTGATATGAATAAACATATTTAGGATTAACTAATAGAGATTGACTTATCCTATAAAAATATATTTGCCGACTTTCAAGTGTTTTTTCTATTTCATTTAATTTCCCAGTACACCTTAAAATATCATCTTTAGTTATTATAAATGTTTTCCTATAATCACTTTGAAAATATATAATTTTCGAAAATTCAATTTTCAAATTTTCTTTATTATTCTTATATCTAAAGAATATATTTTTATTAAATATTTGATCAATCGCATCCTGATAATATTTATTGAATTTATTTACATCTATAGGTTTTGATAAAAATCTAAAAGCATTAACTTCAAATGCTTCTCTTGCAAAACCAATATGACTAGTTACAAATATTATTATTAAATTACGATCTATCTTTCTTATTCGGTGTGCTATTTTAATGCCATTTTCTTTTCCCATTTCAATATCTAAATAAATTAAATCATATTGTTTCCCCTGTTCAATTTTTTCGGCTAATTCATTCCCTCCATAATATATATCAACTTCAATTTTCTCTATACTATCTTTATCAAATAATAACTTTTCGATATCATTGATGACACTATTTTCATCATCGCATATCGCTATATTAATCATCACAGTTACCAAAATCTACTAAACCAATTATACTTTTTAATTTTGTCCCGATTGGTATATATAATTGCCTTTTCTTTATTTCCAATACATTAATATTTTCATCAGATTTCATATAATTTACTCCTATTATCATTATTTACTAATTACATTTATTATATCTATTATTACGTTATTAGTTAATATACTTTCACTACTCAAATACGAGAGTATTTATACTCGTGTCTTTGACAGTGTAAAAACTTCACTATAATTCAAAAGCCTTTATTAAAGGCTTTTTTTATACTTTTTTTGTCAAATCCTTAACCAATCTATTGAGTACTATTAAGTACTGTGATATAATATAGTAATAAGAGGTGGTATTATGCGAATAAAAACTAGTAAATCTAAAACCTCATTGTCTTTCTCTATTATCAAATCAATTTATTTCGAAGGTAAGCATTCTACGAAAATTGTTGAAAGCTTAGGTTCTATGACTTCATTAAAGAAAAATTTAAACACTGACGAAGAAGGTGTTTATAAATGGATGCAGCTTCATCTTGATGAAGTAAATCAAAAATACAAATTAGAATCGCAATCTGTTATTTTAAAACTCCAACCCAATAAGTTAATTACTAAAGATCATCAATCATTATTCAATGGTGGGTATCTTTTTCTACAGGATATTTTTTATGATTTAAAACTAAATAAAATCTGTGATCAAATTTCAAAAAAACATAATTTTGATTTCGATTTAACTGCTATCCTATCAAGGCTGATTTATACAAGAATGTTATATCCATCAAGCAAATTATCTTCATATGAAGCTTCTAAGTTATTTATTGAAAAACCTAATTTTGAAATTCACCAAATATATCGTGCTTTAGATATAATTGAAAAAGAAACAGATTTCATTCAATCAGAAGTTTATAAAAATAGCATTAATGTTACGGAAAGAAACACTAATATTCTTTATTACGATTGCACTAATTATTTTTTTGAAATTAATCAAGAAAAAGGAATCAAGAAGTATGGATTTTCTAAAGAGCATAGACCAATTCCAATTGTTCAAATGGGTCTGTTCATGGATGGTAATGGTATTCCATTAGCCTTTTGTATTAATCCTGGAAGCCAAAACGAACAGGTATCATTAATTCCATTAGAAAAGCAAATAATAAAAGATTTTGAATTATCTAATTTTATTATTTGTACAGACGCTGGTTTAGGTTCTACAGAAAATAGAATTTTTAATAATTTTAAAAATAGATCATACATAATAACTCAATCACTCAAAATGCTTAAAAAACATTTAATTGACTGGTCTCTAGATAATGATGGATGGAATTTATATGGTAGTAGTGATATTATTAACCTTACAAATATTGATCATAGTTCTCATAATAAAAATGTTTACTATAAATCAAGATGGATCAACGAAAATGGTCTAGAACAAATGCTAATAGTTTCATTTTCTCCAGTTTATGAAAACTATCAAAAAAATATAAGACAAGCACAAATAGATAGAGCACAAAAGCATATTGATAAAAATACTAATATGGATAAGAAAAAAATTAATGATCCTAAAAGATTAATTGATATAAAGAATACAACAAAAAATGGCGAAATAGCATGTGAACAACATTTGGAATTAAATAAAAAATTAATAGATAAAGTAGCGAAATTTGATGGTTTCTATGCGGTATGCACAACATTAGATGATAGCGTAGAGGATATTGTATCAGTAAACAAAAGAAGATGGGAAATAGAAGAATCATTTAGAATTATGAAAACAGAATTTAAATCAAGACCAATTTATTTACAGAAGGATAATAGAATAAAAGTGCATTTTACAACGTGTTTCTTAGCTTTATTATTTTATAGAATATTAGAAAAAAAACTTGAAGAAAAATATTCAGTCAAAGATATAATAACAACACTAAAAGATATGAACTTCATTAAAGTAGAAGGAGATGGTTTTATACCAACGTATCAAAGAACAAATTTAACAGATGACTTACATGAAAAATTTGAATTTAGAACAGATACACAGATAGTAATAAATAAAGAAATAAAAAAAATTATAAATAAAACAAAAAAATAAAATAGTACTCAAAAAACAGAAAAAACAAAA
>CAMQTJ010000092.1 GCA_947037125.1 uncultured Holdemania sp. | reverse complement strand
TTACTACAGGTGTTTCACTTACTACAGGTGTTTCACTTACTACAGGTGTTTCACTCACTACAGGTGTTTCATGAACATCGACATTATAATAAGGTCCATAATTATTTCTTTGCACAAATATTTTATGTCTGTATACAGCTGCAACAGGTTCGATTGTTTGAGATATTAAACTTAAAACAAAAAGACACAAAACTATATTTTTAAGAATATTTTTCATATAGTTCTCCAAGTTTTGATTCTATTTCATTTGCATAATCTGTTAATTCTTCAAGTTTTAATTTAGCTTTTTTGTTGTCACCATTGTCTAATAAATCACTAATTTCAACAATTTTTTCGCCATAAATTCGATATGCGTCAGTAAGTTCTAAAACTTCTTTTTTATTACCTCCATACTCACAAACATAATTAATAAAAGTAATTCCTACGTCACGATACCTTTCAATCCATTCTTTTGATGTGAAATCATGCGACGAATAACTATCTATCAATGCTTGCTCATCTTTCTTCATTTGATTTAACAAATTATATTCGTCTTTAGCTTTCATATTTTTATAAAGCAAACTGCTACAAAAAATCAATAAAATAATAATCAACGTTATCAAAACAATAAAAATTCCCTTTAATTTCCCCATAAATATCCTTCTCTTTTTGTGCATTATAATATAATCAACTCACACTATATTAAGCGCTTTCATTTATGAATAATCACATAAAATTCATTATTTTTCAATAGTTTTGCTATAATTGGTATGATTTTTGGTATAATTGGTATGATTTTTTATATAATTTGCGCATTTATAAAAAAAGCAAATTATATAATTTACTTTTTTCTATTTTTTAATATAACTATGAGTAAATATTTTTTTAAATTCTTGAAGATCAAACGGTATTAATGGATGTAAATAATTAACAGGTCCTACATCTGTTTTATATAACATTATAAAGTACAATAGTATTGCAAATGACAAGCCATAAAACTGAAAAAACAAAGTTGATAATACTAATAATATCCTAACTAGTTTATTTGCCATAGATAATTCATAACTTGATGTTACAAAATTTCCAACATTTGCAATGGCAACCAAAATAATTACTTCTTGAGTGTATTCCCCCATACTAATTGCAGCTTCCCCTAAAACAAAAACGGCAATCATTCCAAGTAAACTTGATAAAAGTGTGGGAGAATGAATTAATGATAATCTTATCCACTCAATAACACTATCGGCAACTATTGCTTCAAATACAAATACTAATTGTAGATCATAACTTTTAAATGGAATCAAACTTATCGTTATTGGAACCAAAAAGATACTGGCAATTAATCCTGTAAATCTTAAGATACTTAAGAAAAATGCCACAGATGGTGCCTGATTAAATTCCTCAATTTGACTAGTACATGAAAAATAGGTAATGGGCATTAAGATAGCTGTTGGGCAATGATCAATAATTATTGCAATATTTCCTTGAAGTAAATGTACACAAACTAAATCAGGCCTTTCAGTATATCGAACATGGGGATAAGGATTATACACTTGTCTGTACATTAATTGTGACAGTTGTCTTTCTGATTGAATATTTATACTATTACTGACTTTATCTAAACGATTGTTTACGTCACTAATCATTTTAGTATCAACTAAATCACTAATATAAAATATTGCTACATTGGTAACTGTACGATCTCCATATACCCGATTTTTAATTACTAAATTAGGATCTTTAATACGTTTACGAATTAATCCTAAATTAATAATCAACGATTCTACAAAACCATCACGGGCCCCACGTATACTTTTTTCAACTGTTGGCTCACTTGGTAATCTACCGGGAATTATTTTGGTATCAACACTAAAAGCAAAGCATGAATTTTGCTTTAAAACTAAAGTATTTCCAGATAGTATTTTTTGTAAGCCATCTTCTAAACTATCAGTGTTAACAACAGTACTTGGAAGCATTGTTAAGTTATCTTGATTAATTACAAGTGATGTCACTACTTTTCCAACACTATCAGACGTTACAATTCCACCAACAAAAACTAAGACATATAAATCATCTTTAATGGTAACACTTCTAAAAGTTAAATCAAAACAGTCACATTCTTTTTTAAGCCAGGCAATATTTACATTAATTTGATCACTATATTTCATGATTTAGGTTTGAAAATAACAGCTACTAAAAAGGCAAATAAAATTGCAGATGAAATGCCTCCTGATACACTATCAAAAATACTTAATGGTATTCCTAATAAACCATCACTTTCAATTCCCTTCATTACCGAATCCATCATCGAATGTCCAAAACTTGTAATAGGTAAGTATGCTCCTGCTCCTGCAAAATCAATGAACTTATCATAGATATTTCCTATATCTAAAAAACAACCCGCTACTACAAACAAACTTGTAACATGACCTGGCGTAAATTTTGTATTATCAAAGATCATCTGACCGATTAAACATACAGTTCCACAACCTATAAACGCTGTTATAATACTCATAATTACACCCTTTCATATACAACACAGTGAGCAATTGATGGAATACTCATCTTTTGTTGGATCATTACATTAGATAAAAGTGCACCTGTTGCACAAATTAATACTTTTTTATAAGTCATTTTTTCAAGCTTTTTAAAGACATCTGCAATCGTAACTAGCATACTACAACCACATCCACTACCACCTGAAAAAACATTTTGTTTTTTGATATCATAAATTAATAAACCACAATCATTTAAACGATCTAAATTTTGATATTTTTGTACTGTAAACATATCCTTTAAAACAGCTAAGCCAATGTTTGATAAGTCACCTGTCAATACTAAATCATAATCAATAAATTTAGTTTTAGTATTTTTAAAATGTTCAATCAAAGTATCATAAGCAGCAATTGCCATCGCACTACCCATATCATTAACTTCCTTAAAATCAAAGTCACAAACTTTACCAATAGTACACTGTGTTAATTTAATATTGCTTTTTTGTTTCGAAAAAACCATAGTACCAGCCCCTGTTACGGTACTTGTCGTTGTAACAGGTTTTTGAGCACCATATTCATTTGGATAACGAAATTGCCTTTCTGCTGTCGCATTATGTGAACAACAAAAGGTTGCAACACAATCAACGCCATTATTTTGCATAGCTATACTTGCATTTATTGCAGCTAAACAACTAGTACTACAAGCACCATATAAACCAATAAATGGTATACCAATATTTTTCATAAAATAGTGTGATATTCCTAATTGATTAATTAAGTCACCACCATAAACTAAATCAACATCATCAATTTTGATATTATTTTTAGATAATGCTAAATTAAAACTATCTCTAAGCATTCTAATTTCACCTTGCTCATAACTTTTTTCACCACAATAAAAATCTTCATAAAAGGCATCAAACTGCCCTCTTAATGGTCCTTGATTCTCTATCCTATTTGCAACACTTGCACTACTTAAAAGATAAACATTATCAAATTTTAAAGTTTTCATATATTAAAAAAATACCTCACTATTCCTAAAAGATATGCAGTTGATATACCATAAGTTAATACCGATCCTGCAAGCTTAAACATATTAGATCCAATTCCAAATATTAACCCTTCACTTTTACCCTCTAATGCACAACTTGTAAGTGCATTCGCAAAACCTGATATTGGAATAAACACACCAGCACCACATTTTTGTGCCATTTTATCATAAAGACATAAACCTGTTAATATTGCTGTAATAAATATGATACTTATCACCATTAAAGCAACACTATTTGCTTCACTTAAATCAAATAATGATTGATAAAACTCAAGTAAAAATTGCCCAAATGCACCAATTAATCCACCACTTATAAAAGCTGAAACACAGTTTTTAACACTTGCTTTTTTTACTGTATGTTCTTTAACTATTTTATTAATATCCATAATTTCACCTACCTACAAATATTATGGGTAAATTGTTCTTGTTTATACAAAAATAACCAAATAAAAAACTCTTTTCAGAGTCATTTATTAATATAGTAACCACATTCATCTTTTAAGATGACTTTGTAATTATTAAAACCATAATTATCTTTTAAGATTTTTTTAGTTGGATCATTTTGTTCAATTAAACGATTAATAGCATAAATAAATTCAGTTATTAATGATTTATCACTAATTAATCTAACTAAACATATTATATAAGCAAATAAACTACTATCTTTGATTCTCACATCATTAAAGTTTTTAGATCCTTTTTTTAAAATAACATCAAATTCTTTTTTATAAAGCATAGTATGATGCGCAACAATATTTCTTAAAGA
Source organism: uncultured Holdemania sp. (assembly GCA_947037125.1). Taxonomy (GTDB): domain Bacteria; phylum Bacillota_I; class Bacilli_A; order Erysipelotrichales; family Erysipelotrichaceae; genus RGIG1896. Next base: position 3,523 of record CAMQTJ010000092.1, on the reverse strand, counting down.
ACTTAATTTATTAATCGCATCAATAAATTCATCAAGCTTAATATTTTTATAATAAATTTGTAAAAAATCTAATTGATCACTTTTTTTTAAACTTTGAAAAAAGTCAATAAACCACCTAAGATTCACAAATTCACACAAACACCATAATGGAATATCTTGTGTATTTTCACCATATTGCTGTGCAAATTCTGGATTTTTTTCACTATTATATTTAATCACAAGACTTAAACGATAAATCAAATCATTATAATAACCATTATCTTTAAAGTTTTGCTTATTTAAATATGCCCTTTGATTAGTTATTTCATAATTTTCATACCTTTCACAAAAATAATTGCAAATATGATATTTAAACGACACTTCAAAATGCTCTAATAAAGCAAATAAAGCACACCTTAATTTAGTATCTATATCATAATAATTTATAATTTGATTAAAACTATGATTTTGATAGTTATGCTCAATATTAATCTTTTTTAAATAACCTGACAATCTATAATAACCTCTTTTTTCAATTTGATGCTTACAATCTTGTAAATTTTCAATAAATAAACCACGCTTTACAAGCTTTACTATTTGATCATTAACACTACTATTTAATCGTGAATCTACTACATCATCAATATCAAAAAACTCACTTAAATATGCAAGTTGAGTATTTTTAAAATCATCGATATCACCTAATAATAATTGTGTTTTGCGAATACTTGTTATATCTTGATCATTTTTAATTTGATTATATAAACTATTTAATTGAAATAAAATAATTAAATTATCACAACTAACATTTTTCTTATCAAACTTTAATGTTATTTTTTGATATTGATTGTCATACAATTCTAAACTTTTCGTAATTTTGTTTTTATCAAGTTTAACCTTTGTAGCTTTTTTTACTTCTACAATTTCTACAACTTCCATATTTTCATATTTTAATAAAGCCTTAATAATTTCATCAATGTTATCATGATAATAATGATGAGCAATAATTTTTTCAAAATAATCGATTTTATTACTATAATTTTTAATCTTTGTTTTGTTTTTCAATTTATATATAGTGTGTTTCTTTACAAATTGATATTCAAAATATTGACGAAAAAAACTATGTACTTGTAATTTATTATAAAAGCTTTCATCAAATTGTTTAACTGTTTTAAAGATTGTGATAAAAACCTTTTTTTCTATATCACTTTCAATCAAATCTTGATACTCAACCATATTTTCATTATTAAAAATCATTTCAATGACTTTATTATACTCAGATTCTTGCAAACTATTTAAATAATTTTTGATTAACTCATAATATTTTTTCATACCCCTACATCCTTTTATCTATTATATAACTTTATTCATAAAAAAAATATGAAAATTCATATTTTATTTTAAACGATCTTTAAGTTTAAGTAGAATTTGTTTTTCTAAACGTGATATTTGCACTTGAGATACGTTAAGTTTTTTAGCTATTTCACTTTGATTATATTCCAAATTATAGCGATAATGAATAATCATTTTCTCTCTTTGTGTTAATTGGGCAATTTCCTTTTCTAAAGCAATTTTCATCGAAATATCTAATTTTTTATGATCTTCAATCTTTTCATCAAGTCTAACTTTAGATCCATCACTTTGCGAATATACTTGATCTAAAGACGTTAAATACTGATTAGATTCAATAGCGATAATACAATCACTCACATCAATTCCCACATAATTAGCTAATTCACTAACTGTAGGTTCGATACTATTTTTTTGACTTAAGATTTCCTTGGCTCGATTTATTTTAAGGTAGTTTTCTTTAATTGAACGTGATACTTTCATCTGACCTTCATCACGAAAATAGCGTTTTACTTCACCCATTATAATAGGAACAGCATAAGTTGAAAACATAACATCATAATTAAAATCAAACTTTTTAATTGCCTTAAATAAACCCATACAACCAATTTGATACAAGTCTTGATAATAAGAGTTAGTTTTAAACCTTGATATTAAAGAATAAACCAACCCTATATTCATTTTAATTAATATTTCTGTTGCTTCATTATCATTATTTTGTGCCCTTATAATCAGTTGTTTGGTTTTATCATCCATAAAATTTCATTTTTTTATGAATAGTAATTGTAGTACCTTCATCAACTATCGATTCTATTTCCATATCATCACTAAAAGATTCAATAATTGTAAACCCCATACCAGAACGTTCTAAGTCTTTTCGTGTTGTATATAAAGGTTCTTTAGCTCTTAAAATATCACTAATACCCACACCTTTATCACTAACTGATAATTTCAATACATATTCATTATCGACATTCATTCTTAACACAACTTTTCCCTTTTGTGAATTTTGATAACCATGAACAATACTATTCACAATCATCTCTGCAAGAATTGTTTTAATTTCCATTAATTCATCAACACTTAAATTATATGGCAATAAAAAAGCAACTCCACTTGTTCTTGCGAAAACTTCATTTTCTAATAACGCATCAAATTCTAATGTCATTTCATTCATACTTTTACCCCTTTAGATTCATTATCAGTTTCAACTCTTATAATTTGAAAAACACCTGATATTGATAATATTTTTCTTACATGTGGCGTTAAATTCTTTAAAATTAATTCTCCACCATATTCATTTATCTGATTGTACCTTGCTAAAATAAAACCAATACCTGTACTATCAATAAATGTTACATCTTTAAAATCAAACTTAACACATTCGCACTTATATTGATTTATGAGTTGGATAATTACGTTTTTGATACTCGACATACGCATATTATCTAATTCACCATTAAATTCAAATTCGTGAACATTTTTTTTAACTATACTTCGCATATTACGTCCTCCTACTAATACATTACCAATATTTACTAATCAAATGGGGATATTCGACAAATGATGACAAAACTAGTTAAATTATTTTAGTTTTATAAAAGACTTTAAAGCACAAAAAAAACACTTTATTAAGGATTTAAAGTGTTTGTAATAATTAGTGATTTATTTAATTGTCGAAAATTGTCAAAATAACATTTTAAGCGATAATTCCATTAAAATATCAAATAAAGTCATTTCAGTTGAATCACTATTAGCATATAATTTAGAGCTACTAGTTGATTGATCAGAATACTCATAAGTAATTTCACCGATAATATCACCTTGTTTTATAGGAGCGTGGTAGTTATCAATGTTGTAATAATAATTACTTAAAGTTTTTTCATCACCTTTTTTACCTAGATGACCTAAATCATCACTAGTTTTCACATCAATTGATTTAGGTACACCCTTATCAATTTTCACATTATCAACTAAACTATCTTTTGGTAAATCAATTACATATTCATAATTCGCAAAGCCATAATCAAGCATTTGAGTAATGTCTTTCGAACGATTTTCTTTTGTATCAACACCAATTACAACAGCTATAAGACGTAATTCTTCTCTTTTAGCAGTAGCAGTAAGGCAATATTTTGCATCGCTTGTATAGCCTGTTTTTAAGCCATCCATATCAGGATATGTTCTGATTAAT
>CAMQTJ010000091.1 GCA_947037125.1 uncultured Holdemania sp. | reverse complement strand
CGGTCACAAAGGTGGTACTGCGATGGCAAATGCGGATGTCTCTGGTGGTTCTGGCGGTTCAGGTGGTGGATTAGGTGGAAAAGGAGCTGTCGGTGGTAAGGCTTATAATAATCCAGAGTATTCTGGAGATGGTCATCCTGGCGCAAATAGCACTTCATCAGCTGGTGCTCCGGGTGTGAGACTTACATGGGGAGATGATAAAGATGGTGGTCCAAGTGGAGCTGGAGGTAATTCAGGATATGGTGGCTCTGGTGGAGAAATCTATCAAACAAGTGATGCAACTGTATCCAATTCCGTTGTATCTTCCGTACAAAGTGGTAAGGAATCAGATGTTGTTAATAGCCAATTAGTATATTTAAAAGGATGCGAAGGTTACACTTCAGGAGATGTTTATTACAATTATGGAAATCAACCAGTAATGGATATTATAGTTAGGGAAGTTTCGTCAGGTATGAAAGTTTCGCCTTCATCATATCAACAAAGTTTACCTGGAAATATTGCAGAAGCAGGGAATCATACAATAACAATTAGGCCAAATAACAAAATTGATACAGTTGGATCAACTGTTGGTTTAACGGGTGAAACACTTCAAATTAATGTCGTAGTTAAGCCTATTTCAGACAATATTAGTATAAATTATACGGGAGATAAAATTACGTATGGCTCAAGTTTTGCAGTTAATGCGACTAAGCATGGGCAAAATACAGGGACTGTTTATTGGAGCTCACCAGACGGATCAGCAAAATTCAGTAGTGAAACTGGTGCATCTGTTCAAGTAACACCGACAAGAGCAGGAGAAATTATAATTAAAGCAGAGGTTAGAGGTAGTTCTAACTTTAGTAATAGTTCAAAAACTATATATCCAAATATAGAACAAAAAGGTCTTCAGGTTGCGCCATTTATTGAGGTAGCGTCTGTTGAAGCAATACAATATACAGCTGGGAAGATTCATCCAAAACCAGAAGTTCAATTCTCTAAAAATGTAGATACTGATAATATAATTTTAAAAGAAGGTGTCGATTTCGATTTCAATTATGAAGGAGAATGCACTGAGGTAACATTAGGAAATGCCTCTAAACCATCTTTAACAGTTGAAGGAAAAGGACGTTATAAAGGTAAAATAACTGCTGAGTTTTCAATTACATCAAAAGATATAACAAGCAGTGATATAAAAATATCACTTCCAAAAAATGATTATGACTATTCAGGCTTAGTTCAAAATCCAATTCCTACTTTAAAAATTGGAGATAATGTTATAGATACACGCAACTATACTTGTCAATATGATGATGATACGACTAATATAGGTCAAAAAACAATAATAATTACCGGACAAAATAGTTTGACAGGTAGTACTATGATTAAATATAATATTAATAAAACCGATATTGGAGAAGTAATAGAAACAAGACCTGCTACAGATGTAATATTCGATGGTAAAACTATCGAGTCACGACCAGATTTGCATTTTAATAATATTATATTAACAGAAGCAGTGACGCCAAGTGATATTACTGATAATATTCCAGTGGGTTCTAATCCTTCAGATTATCAGTTATCATTTAGTAATCATAAAAATGTTGGACAGGCAGTTATTACTGTAACGGGTGTTAATAACTTAACAGGTACTAGAGAATTATATTACGATGTCAAAAAACGTGATTTATTTATTTTGCCTGATGAAAATCAAAGAAAATATTATGGTATGCAAGATATATTTGGTGGTGAACAAAATTCGCAACATCCAACATATACAACTTTTTTGAAAAAGCTAACGAGTGATAGTACACAACAAACTGATGATGAAATTTTAAATAGTTATGTAACAGGATATAAACCTGAATTTATAGGTGAACTTAGCAGAGTCTCAGGTGAAGTTTTAGGAGATTATAAATTTACAAAAAATACTCAGAATTTAGCTTTAGAATCTACATCTAATATAAATAATAATTATACTTATAATTTTGTGGATAGTAGAAATTTATATTCAATTAAAGAATATAATCCAGAGGGGATTTTAGCTACATCTGAAGGTGTAATGGGTAAAAATGATTGGTTCGTAGAACAATTAGTTCAAGTAACAGCACCAGAAAATTATTTAATTAGTAGTTCAGATACAATCAATAATGTTGGAGAAAATACGCCAAATGAATGGGTTAAGTATTTAACTTTTGCAGATGCAGATTATTCAAAAACAGGTGTAACATACTTTTTGAAAAATATCGATGAACAAGCAATTGAATATGAAGCAATTACAAAAGAAAATAAGCAATATTATAAACAAGACCTTATTTCACCGAAAGGTAACATAATGATCGGAGATAAATCTTGGGGAGATGTATCAGTTGTGGAAACTGATAGTGAAACTGACCAATTTTTCAACTCAGATAGTAAGGCGAGATTTTTTGGTAAAGATATGATGAGTACACTAGCGTTCTTGAGATATTATGTTTCAGATAGTGTTATGTCATTAACACAACTTGATGCGCTAAGTATCGAAAATGATTGGATTTTAGCAAAAGAAGTTGATATGAAAATCAATGAACTTGATCAAAATGAAAAATACTTGTATTTATTAGTGGAAGATTATGCAGGTAATATCAAATACATAAGTACAGAAAAAATGATTTATGACAAGATTAAGCCAATTGTTCAAGCAGACTATGCACATAATTCTTCATGGACAAATGAAGATAATCCTTTAATTACCGGAAATGTAGCTGATGAATTTTCTGGTCTAAAAAACCGATATGTAGCCTACACGGTAGATCAAGAACCATTAAAGGTAATCGATTATGCAGATAATGGTGATTTTATTATTGGAAATTTAAAAGATGGTGACTATGATGTTGTTATAAGTGCATTTGATAATGCAAGTAATGAGTCAATCGAAAAAATATTCAATATAAAAAAAGATACATATGTACCTAAAATTGTAGTTAATGGTAATAAAACAGATATAGCACCACAACAAGAAGTTATATTTACAAACTATCTTGGTGCATCTGGTGAAAGTAAATTAGAAGTGAAGTTTGAAGATTCAGATTGGACAGTTGTTGATGGTGGTACTAGTGCTGCTTTTTATGCCAAAGAAAATGGTAATTACGATTTCCGTATTACTAATGGTGTTGACGTTGTATCAGAATCAGCTAGAATCACATTTACTAAAATTGATCCAAATGAACCTCAACCGGTTATAGTAGTTAAAAATTCAAATGGAGATATAGTAGATGAAGATGAATACTTATCTAAGATTGCTACAGTTAGTTTGCACAGTGAAATTTTAAATATCGGTAATTCAACATATGAATATAGTTTAAATGATGGTGAATATAAGCAAGTAATTGCTGATGTTGAGGGTATAGCGACATTTGAAGTATCAAATGAAGATGAATATTTACTTAATGTTAGAATAACAAGTCAAGCTGGTCTAGTTGGTGAGTCAGCTATTACTTTTAATATAGATGACACAAAACCAAGTGGTATAATTACAGTTGAAGAACAAATATCATCTAGATTATTAAATATATTGACTTTTAATAAATATTTCAAAAATACACAACTAGTATCGATAAATGCTTTTGATAATGAATCAAAAGGTGTAATTAGTGGTGTGAAAAGCATTGAATATTATATTGCTACAAATACTGAAATATTAACAGATGAAGAAATTATAAATAATAGTCAAATGGTAGAGAATATAGTGAATAATAGATGGATTAGTGGGGATAAATGCGTTATTGATCCTAATAGTTCTAGTAATTTTGTGTACTTCAAAGTGACTGATATTGCTGGTAATGTGGAGTATGTTATTTCTGATCAACTTATATTAGATGACGTAAGTCCAATAATAACAAGTGATTATGAAAAAGAAAATCAATGGAATAACAATGTTAGTTTAAATGTCACAGCTATAGATTTAATACCTGGTATAGAATCTTTACAATACACTATCAATGATGGACCAATTATTGAAACGACTAGTGATACTGTAAATGTGAATAACTTCATTGATGGTAATAGTATTCTTAAGATTAAAGCTGTAGATAAATCGAATAATATTTCTTATAAAGAAATGATAATATTACAAGATAATGGAGCACCGGAGATTAGTGCTGTTTTAGACGAGAGTAGTATTACAGCAATTGATGCAAAAATAAAAGTCGCAGCTAAATATGACGGACTATCTCAACTTGATAAAATCTTAGTTCAAATTAATGGTAACAAATGGATTGATATCACAGATGAGCTTGAAAGTAATGATGGTTTTTATACAACAAATATAAATGGACCTCATATATTTAGAGCGGTTAGTAACGCGGGTGTTATAAGTGATGTACAAGTTGATATTGATCTGTTTTATGCAGAAAATGCTGACCCAATATTTACTGCAACGTTAAAAAATGGTGATAGATATTTAAATGATACTTGGACAAATCAGACGGTAACATTAAGGTTTTCCAACATTTATGCAAATTTAAAAGGTATTAAATATTATTTTGCCGAAAATGATGGTGAATTACAAGATATTACTGATCTAATGAAAGATGGTTATTATATCAAGGAAGTAGAATTAGAGGGGCAATATACTTATCGTTTTGCTTCAGTTTTAGAAACTGTTGATATTGGTGAGGTAACTAATATTGTAGAATCTAAAGTTAAAATTGACAAAACTTTACCAAATGGTCTGATTAAATTATCGGATATTGCAACTAGAGCGGATTTAAGTTTAAAAAATCTGTTTAGTGGAGATATATACAACCATAAACAAAAAATGACACTATCTTCTGATGATTTAGGTTCTAATATCTCAAGTGGAATAAGTAAACAAGAATTTTATATTAAAGATATAACATCTAATATGGATTTTAGTTTTGAAGAAAAAGATATCGAAGATATAGTCAATAATCAATGGAATATTGGTGAAGATGCAATAATTGAATCAGATAAAGCATATATAATATTTGCGAAAATTACCGATAATGCTGGCAATATTAAGTATGAAAGCTTTGATTCATTTGCAGTTGATACAACACCTGCAATTATTGAAAGTGATATACAAGAGGATGTTTGGTATACTGCTGAAACTGACAAAATGAACTTTAGTATAATTGATAATTTTAGTGATTTTTCAAATGGTCAAGGAAGTATAAAATATAAAGTTGATAACAAAGGTGAAACTTTGGTTAATTCAAATACTATTAATGATGGCAAATTCTCTTTAGATGCTTCAATTTTAAAACAAGGTAAAAATACAATTAAAATAATTGTAAGTGACTATGCATCAAATATTTCTGAAAAGACATTTACTGTTTATAAAGATTCAATAAAACCTGAAATAGAAGCAAAAGATACAACCTTAAATTCAGGAATTGTTGGTAAGCGTAATATTAATGTTAGAGTTATAGAAATCGGTGTATCTGGAATTGATACAGTTGAAGTTAAGACTCCTGATAATGTTTGGATTGATATTTCACAAACTTATGCAAAAGATGGTTATATTGCAAAAGACAACGGTAATTACTACTTTAGAGTTACAAATAAAGTTGGAATTACATCAGATCCATTTATATTAAATCTATCTGATATAGACAGCTCAAGTGCTCAAGTAGCATATACGGCATTTATTGAAGGTGAAGGAGATTATATTGACGGTGAATGGACAGATGGTAATGTTATAGTAAACTTTTATAATTATGTAACAGGCCTAGATGGCGAATTATCTTATTACTATTCAATTGATGGTAACGAAAGAATAAAAATCGAAGTAGGGGATACTGGAATTGCATCATTCAAAGCAATCGAAGGCATTCATACTTATGAATTAATTATCGAAAATGAAATAGGGGCAGTAAGTGATTTTGTGGAATTTACGGTGTTATTAGATAATACACCTCCAACAATTGAAAAATTTGATCTAGGTTCCGATTGGATTAAAGGCCCAATTTTAGTTAGTCCAATAGTTGAAGATACGCAAAGTGGGTTTAATGAAGAAAATAGTTATTCTTTTGATGCTGGTAGTACATGGCAATCAATTAATTCCATTGAAGTTAGTGTAAATAGAACAATAGAGTATTTGGTCAAAGATAATGTTGGAAATATTAATCAAATGACTATCATTATTGATCAAATTGACAGTTCTGGACCTGTTATGAGTAAGACTATTATTGATAGTCAACAAGAAGCAATTTATAGAGATATTGAAATCGAAATTGATGATTTTATTGATGATACTTTAACTAATGGTAGTGGTATAGAAAGTGTTTATTTAACTACTTCTTATCCATATCTTAATGGTGAAATTACAAGTTCAGGACCGACAGAAAATGATTTCAAATTTCATAAAAAAACGAGTGTTTTCGATAATATATTGAAGTCTGCAACAAGCGTTGAAACATGGGAGTCTACAAGACCTATAACTTGTGCTAATAGCGGAACAAATAATGCATGGTTAGTTCTAAAAGATTATTTAGGTAATATGACTATTCAAACAATTGTCTTAGAAAATATGATTGGTACTGAAATTATACCAGAACCAGAACCAGTTCCAGATCCTGAAGACAATGATTCTGGTGGCTATGAGGAAGATATATATTATTATTATGATGAATATACTTATGTAACTGTTGATTCGCAAGGTAATAAAAATGAGTATGAAGATGAAATTATTGATACATCAGATAATAATTCATACCCAACTGATGATACAAATATGAAAGATTATGATGATGTATTTAATTATATGGATGTATTTAGAAATACTAATAAGTTTAAATTGTGTTGGTTATTTCCTTGGATATTATTATTAATTATTTATTTTATTTATAGAAAAATAAAGAAAACAAAGCAAGATAGAACTGAAGTCGAAGAAGAAGGGATAGAGGATAATGATGAACAATGTAATTAAATCATTTGCAATAATATTGGTTTGTTTGCTTCTTTCGACAATATTGGAACCTATTCAAATTGTAAATGCATTAGATAGAAATCTAAATAATGTAGTAGAAAATATTGATTCTAAAAATGGTAAAGATGGAGCAAGTGGAGTTGATCCACAAGTAACTCAAGTGAAAACAACAAGTTTACCAGAGACTACTCCAAATATTGATGTTGAAGCTACAACACAGCCAGAAACAACTCCTGGAGGTGGTGAAACAACACCATCTCCAGAAGTTACACCTGGAGATGTAGAAACTACTGCAACACCTGAAACAACTCCAGGAGATGTAGAAACAACAGCAACACCTGAAACAACTCCAGGAGATGTAGAAACAACAGCAACACCTGAAACAACCCCAGGAGATGTAGAAACAACAGCAACACCTGAAACAACTCCAGGATATGTAGAAACTACAGCATTGCCTGAAATAGAGTCTGATGATGAATCAAATGCTATGGATGACGTAATTACATATAGTAAAAGTGGAATGGTAACAGTTATAGAGGGTGCAGATATACAAAATATCGAATTCACAAACACTTACACGGGTAATTTAAGTCCATTCACTTTAGAAGAAGGAACATATCAGTTCACAAATGTAGTTATTAACGGAACTAGTAGCATACCAAGTGCCTTAACAATTGCCGAAGATGCAAGGGTTGTAATTTACTTTGTTGGTACAAATACTTTCAATGGTTATAACGCTACATATTCAGTTGGCGGAGGAGCAGGTATCAATGTTGCAAGTGGTTCTCAACTAACGTTAAGAGGAAACGGGGTAGTGAATAGTAATGGTGGAGACGCTAAAGCTGGAGAGAATGGTAAGAATGGTAACCAACATTTAATAGGCGCTGATGTCTTGCAAATTAACCATGGCGGTGTAGGCGGTCTTGGCGGAAGTGGTGCAGGTGCTGGGATCGGTGGAATTGGTGGAACAAAAAAACATAGGTCTGGTGATGGTCAAAAAAGCGGAAAAATTAACGTGTCAGACAGACTTACGATTAACGCAGATCGGAAGAGCGTCGTGTAGGGAAAGAGTGTTAAGATTAGTGTAGA
>CAMQTJ010000090.1 GCA_947037125.1 uncultured Holdemania sp. | reverse complement strand
TTTCATCGAATTTCAACATGTACCAAACAAGATGATTGGAATAGCTTAAATATTATTGAAAAAATATATCATTTTTTCATAAAGGATATGAATATTATTGATTTTGAAATTTCTAGATTAAATCATGAAGCAACCAGAAAGTATTATTTATTGTTTCTAAAGAATAGCAAAAACTCACTAAAATCACAAATTAATGCACAGACTAGATATTTTAATAAAAGAATAGCTGACAATAATGGTGTTTTTTATATGGGTAGGTCTTATGGCGAGATTCAAAAAGAAACGAAATCTTACCAAAAATCCATGTTTAATGTTTATGTTGATTTAAGTACTAAAAGTACAATTGAATTATGCAACCTCGCTATTATAAAAATAAAAATTGAAGATGATTTTGTGAGTTTTAAATTAAGAAAATTTATAGATTTACTTTTTGAAATAAAATTAGTTACTGAAGATGAATATAATGAGACAATCTATGGAACAAGTAATAAAGATAGAATAAATTTATTTAAGTTAGGATTTAATAGTACAGTATTAACTCAACTAGAAAACGATGCTCAATTGAAAAATGTTTATCTGGATGAATATAATAATTTGAAATTTAATGAAGAATTTAGAAAATACAAACAAAAACAAGATGATTATTTTAACTATGAAATTAATAAATTAACATGAGTATTTATATTGTTAAATAATATTTAATTATTCAATTACATGTTAACTACGCTTGTTAGTATACTAGTTACTATTACGTTTAAATAAAACTTAATTAACTATATCAGTACTTAACTTAATCGATTAATTAATCTAACAGATAAAAATCAACATAATAAAACAATAATAACTTATATAAATATAATCCCAAAATAAATATATTAAGAAAATATCTATAATTTATTATTAGTTAATTAATATGTGGTTATCTTCATCAATTTAAGATATAAGATTTATTAATAAAGATTATTATGTAAATTTTAAATTCAATGTAAGAAGTATAAACTATAAAATTTAGTGATGGATTAACAAAATGAAGTATTGTTATTTTGGAGGAGGAACAAATGAATGTTACTGATTTAGGTATATATGAGAATGATTTAAAGATTTATCAATATGAAGCAGCAAGTAAAGCAGTGAATTATTTGCTTTCAGATTCGAAGGATCATGCGCTGATACATTTACCAACAGGTACGGGTAAAACGGGTGTTATGGCAACTATTTGCGCTATAACAGATAGTAATATACTTATTATCGTTCCCAATGCATCATTACCAAAACAAGTTGAGGACGAAATTAAATATGGATTTTGGGAGTCTATTAAGTTTAAATACAAACCTAATTTGGATGTCACTATTCTTAACTCAAAAAATAAAGTAGAAAATATAAAATTTAATACAAGTAATATATTTATCGCAACTATACAGTTTCTTCAAGAGCATGCATATAAGTTGGGGATTTTAGATAGCACATTTGTGAATTTTATGAATGATACTTTTAAATATGTTTTATTTGATGAAGGTCATAAAGAGCCGGCAGATAAATGGTCAAAAGTTATAAGGAGTCTTACATCTAAAATAATTTTATTTACAGCAACACCTTATAGGAATGACAACTCTACTTTCAAAATTGATAATGAATATATTTATACAAAGAAGATGTCTTATTTTATAACAAATAAAGATATTAAGAGTGTTAAATTTTACCCATTGAGTTGTTGCGAAAATAAAAGAATAAATCTTAAATCTACGGCAAATATTACAAATGATAAACTATTAGACTTAGTTAAGAAAAATTTGAAAAGTGGTAAAATTTTAATAAGGTGTGATGGAGTAAATAAAATTGAAGAAATCACTAACTTTTTAAATTCCAATGATATAAAAACACTAGGATTTCATTCCAAATTAAATGCAGGTAAACATTTTCAAAAAAACGGAAAGAGTATTATAAAAAAATCCGAAGAATATAATGTTTTTATACATTGTGAAATGTTAATAGAAGGGATTAATGTTCCTTCCATTAACACACTAATATTCTTGGATACTTTTTCAAATTTTAGAAGTTCTATTCAACAAATAGGCAGAACATTACGTATAAACAATAAAACCACTATGGCTAAAGTATATGTTCCAGAGGATGTAATAGAGGAATTTAAACTACAATGGGAATTTTTGATTGAATATGAAGAACAGATAGATGAAAACATAAAATATACATATACAGATGGATTAATCAAAAGAAGATACTTTAAGGACGTTACTAATGATATTTTTATAAATAACATACTTTTACCAAAAAAAGCAACTATTTATTACACGATACAAACAAAATTGTGGGGGGATATTTCTAAAGATGTTATTAAACAATTTGAAAATGATAATCATTGTGAAATTTTATACAAAAAAAATGATAGTAATAGGAAGTTATTAGTAATTTATTATGAAGAAAAAACGTATAGTAATCTATTGAACAATATTGCCTATGAAAATAAAAAATTGAGTGTTTGTGTACTAACAGAAATAAATTCAATAATAAATAATGGATCTTACTACTTTTGTTATAATTCTAATAATAATAAAATTTTCGATAACGAAACATCTAATTTTTTTACTCATGAAGGATTAAAAAACTTTGAAAATTTGATAGATACTAACTTGAAAATTACAAAAGCAAAATATGAAAAGACTTCGCCTATGACAAAAGGAATTCGAGGAAGAGAAATAACAGGTAACCAACTTGAAAATACAAATCCTTCTTTAGAACAAAAATTATCTTTTTGTAGAAATGTTTCAGGTAAAAATGACAAAAATGGTATGAGATATATTAACACCATTACTTCTAGAGTTTCTGATTCTGATGTAGGTTCATTAATTGATTACATAGATTGGTGCAAAACGTTAGTAACTAAAATAGAAAATATAACTGAGTCAAACAGTATTTTCAAAAGATTTGCTACTATAACAGATGCACCTAAAAATCCTCCAACATATTTATTTGCTGAATTTGATAAAACATATAAGATAACAGAATCTGATAAAATTGTCGATTGTGTTAGTGAAAAAATAGAATCATTAATACTAAAATTAACATTTAATGAAGAAACATACTCTTACATATTAGAAAAACATATTGTAAGTGGTAAGTTTTCATTTAAACAACAAAGTTTAGTTAAAAGTCAAGACTTTGAACTTATAGATGAAGGCAATAAATGTAATTATTTATGTGATATATTGAATAAGTCAAATTTTAGACTATACTTTTTTGAAGATCAAGTTATATTTACTGGTGGAAAATATTATAAAATGAATATTACAACAACGTTTAGTAATTCGAATGATTGGTCCATGATGAATGACATAGAGTATGTTAAGGAACTTGATTTAGTATCAAACGAAAAGTATGGTGATATCGAAGAACTAACTTTTGAAACATGGCCCGAAACTAGTGTTTTTGGAGTGCTAGAAAAAAAATAATTCCTAAATATCCTGCTATCGACTATTTGGTTTGCGATGATATGGGGACTGAAATAGCAGACTTTATTGCGATGGAATCGACAAACGATAAAATAATTTATATTCATTGTAAATATGATGATTCCAATTTAAGTGCCTCAACGTTTCAAGATGTGTGTGGACAAGCAATGAAAAATATTAGATACATTATCAATACTGCTAAAATAGATAATCCTTATCTAGATGATAGAAAAATTAAATGGAGCAAAATGTGGCCTTATTATGGTAAAGATGTAAAAAAAATCGAAAAAGGTATGGTGAATCGGTGTGTAAAGGGTGGAAACGCAGATGAAATATATAATCAATATTTCAAAATGTTAATGAATCCGGAGACTACATATGAGGTTTGGATCGTGCACAATGGGTTATCTTATGATAAATTATGTGATGAACTTATATCTAAAAATAAGCAAGTAGAGCAATTGCCTCAATTAATATGGTTACTACAGTCAACACAAGATTATTTATCAGAAGCCGGTGCAACATTGAAAATTTTTTGTGGAAAAAAGGAAAAGAAAAAAGAAAAAGAATAATGATTTGTTTAGCACTTATTTAAAAATTATTATTTTCTTATTTATGCTCCAAAGATTGTTAAGGAGGTTTTTATATTGTCTATAGCGTTTTACATTAAAAAAAATAAACTCATTTTAGATTATTCTCCAGAAATACAAACTGAACATTTTAGAGAAGATATTTTAAATAGTAAATTTGTTCATTTAAGAAAAACATTTGTCGTTACGAAACAATTATTGTGTAATCAAGATGAAAATTACTGTGATTCATATTGTTTTTGTATAGGTGTGATCAAAGGTGATTATATAAAAATAAATTCAGAAGTAATTCGAACTATGAATGATTTCTATATCTCAAAAGAAATCAAATTGAAAACAAGTATGTTTGTTGCGAATAGAAATATTTCGATTCTTAGAAAAATTGATGCAATTATTGATAATGATTTTTATATTGGTGGTGACTGGGAATCTTTTGACGGTGTATCGGAATCTGTATTTGAAGAATTAATAATCAAATTCCCTAAAACTGCTGAAATGGATAAGTATGCAAATAATAGAATAGCAAGTATATTAAAAGAATATTTTCCTGAATGCGACAAATATGAAGGAATATATAATAAATTTATAAAAAATAAAAACAAAAAAAACTCACCATGTTATAGTGCGAGAGAATCGGTATATAATATTCAAATTGAATTAGCTCAATTTACTAATGCTGCCAATCAATTGAAAGATATGTTGGCAAGTTCCGAATCTATTAGTGAAAAAGTATGGCAGGAAAAAATACATTATATATTACAGTTTTTATATCCTAAATATATTTTATGTGCACGAGAAATTTCGTTTGAAGGTATTGATGGATATAAAAAAATACCTGATTTTATATTAGTTGACACAAATGGATTTGTTGATATATTAGAAATTAAAAAACCAGAAATTAGAATTTTAACAAAGCAAGCATCATATAGAAATAACTATGTGCCTGTAAGAGATTTTTCTGGAGTTATACAGCAAATTGAAAAATATATATTTTGTCTTTCAACTATTGAGAAAAGTCAAAAAAAAGTTTTGTTAAAGCTTAAGCCACTGCTCCCAGAGGGAGTTGAACCACAGATTTTAAATCCTCAAGGTATACTTTTGTTGGGACGTAGTAATGAATTTAACGAACAACAGAGAAGAGATTTTGAACTTATTAAAAGACAATATAAAAATATTGCGGATATTATTACATATGATGATTTGACTACACGCTTAAACAATATTATAAATTCTCTTAAACTAAAACTGCCGATACCAATAAATAGCACGGAGACATAAGTCATATCAACATATTAGTAATTATATTATCTCTAATTACTTAACTATTTTAGTTTGTAAAAAATGGTTTAAATCTATACAAATAAAAACAAAAATAAAAATAAATAACATAATCTATATAATACTTATATTTATGCATACAATTCAACTAACACAAGAATATTATAATTAAACATAACCAGTTAGATATGATTAAAATTTTATATAGTATACAAATGTAATTAAGGAGCTTTTAATGTATTATAATTAATAACTTATTATGTAAATGAATTTATATGTTAAAAGTACAAAACATAAAATATGGTGTTTAATACGATTAAATCTTATTTAATCGTCCTCTTAGAAGATAATCAATGAACAATAATTATAAATATGACTATTACCTTTATGTAATCTGCATAATAAACTACATCAACATATCATTCACCATCAGTACTTTTAACATAATCATAATCAATATTATCATCATCAACATTATTAAGAAAGTAAATACCCCATAAACAACAATACATACACCACCTATAGTAAATCAATCATAACTATTTAAACAAGCATATATTAATATAATATAATTACCAATTATTTATATTACATACAAGACATAAAGTAACTACATAAGCTATAAGACAAATCAATTTCTATGAACTATGACATTATCTTATTTGAATTATATTTACATGGTCGTTTTTTAATTCAACTGAAAAATTATGTATCTTTATGGTATTATTAAAGAAAATATTATCTATAAGTTTTAAAATCAGTTTAGCCAGACTTTTATTTAATAATAGGGGGATAACGATGAATGAATTAGAGCAAGCAATAACTAGTTTCAAAAACAACCAACTAGAGAACTGTCAAATGAAATATTCAAACTGTGAAAATGACAGGCTTAATTTTGTGCAACTGTTTCCTAAAAATGAAATTTTAAATATGCAATTTGATGATTATGTTGTCGGCAAAGGTGGAAAATCATTTTGTTATTGGTTAGAAACAAAACTACGAGATTTAGGAAGTATTAAAGGTGGCTCTACAGCTGATAGAAAATTTGGTTTATATTATAATAAAGAACAGCAAACATATAAAACAATTTCGAAATGGGATAAAGAATTGAAAGTGAATTCTGCTTTTTTAAATATAAAACAATCAATAAGACAACTTTTAATTGATGGTGAAAAGAGTGATATCTCGGCTATATCTAACAACCCAATTTCACCAATGTTCAAAAGTAAAATATTAGCTACATATTATCCAGAAAATTATCTTAATGTATTTTCACCAGAGCATGTAGATTATTTTATACATAAGCTAGGATTACCTACAAACCAAGACACAACAGAGGAAAAACGCCAACTATTAATAGAGTTTAAAAATAATCATCCTCTTTTAAATGGTTTTAACAACTTCATATTCATGGCATTTCTATATAGTTGGAATAATCCTAAGTACAAAGAAATTAGAATATTACCTATGAGTGCGAAATTTGAATTTCCTAACATGAGCTGTAAGGAAATACAGATAAAATTCTTTTTGAATGAACTAGTAAATCAAAAAAATGGGGAATATTTTTTCAGAAATTCTGGTATAAATGCATCAAAAGGTACTCTAATTTTATTTCAAATTGAAAATAAAATAATAGCAAGTGCAAACTTACTTCAAGTCAAAAAATTCAAGGAATTATTTGATGGTTTATATAAAGGTGCATATTACTTTGATGTTGATACAATAAAGGTTTTCGAACCAATTATTGCAAGTGAACTCTCTGAAATTGATGGGGATTTTACTGTCTTTTCTCAATCTAAGCAAAAACTTGACAGTTCAAAACAAGATATGATTATATCATTAATTAATTCGAAAGAATTAGTGATAATTCCAGAAGAAGTATTAGAGCCTTATCCCAAAAAATATGTAGAAGGTAGTAAAACTGAAATTATCGTAAACGCATATGAGCGAAACCCAAAAGCCAGAGCAGCATGCATTACTATTCATGGTGCGAAGTGTGCAATTTGTGGTTTTGATTTTGGAGAAGTTTATGGTGAAGATTTTGAAGGTAAAATTCACGTTCATCATATTAAACCATTACATGAAATAAATAATGAGTACGAAGTGAATCCCAAAACTGATTTGATACCAGTATGTCCTAATTGCCATTTAATTTTGCATACTAAAGTTGGAGGAACATATACAACTGACGAAGTTAAAGCTTTTTTGAAATGAATCACATAATTTTTTGCTAGTATCATTCTAAATAAGTATTATTTTATAAATATAAATTGATTCTATTCCGGAGTGAGACTGTATTGGAAATTATTCAAAGTGAAGAAAATCAAGATGGGTTTCTTTTTTATGGGGCGATTAAAAAATAATGTTTGGATGGATTCATTCAAGCAAGGTGTTTAATACGATTAAATTTATTTAATCGTCCTCTTAGGTAATAATCAATGAACAATAATTATAAATCTAACATTACCTTTAAATACTATACTTAATAAACTACATCAACATATCAATCTCCATCAGTGTATCTAACATCATCACATTTAACACTATTATAAACAAATTAAATACTCCATAAACAATACATAAACCACCTATAGTAAATCAATAATAACCATTTAAACAAGCATATATTAATATAATATAATTACCAATTATTTATATTACATACAAGACATAAAGTAACTAC
>CAMQTJ010000089.1 GCA_947037125.1 uncultured Holdemania sp. | reverse complement strand
AGCACGTTGCCAGGTTTATTAAAAAAGACATCAATTATGATGTCTTTTTTTTGACTTTATATTGAGAAAATAATGATTTGCATAACAAATTAAACTCATTCATATTTTTTCTGTATAAATATCTAATTCTATAATCAAATTTAATCATTTTTATATAATGTTAATGAACTTATGGTCACATCTTATAAATTAAGTTAAATTATATTTTATATTTCGCTAATGTAAACGATAACTATTATTATCGTACGTTAATATTGAGCTTTTTTAATTAAACTTTACATTAATTAAATAATATTCGATTTTGAGCTTTAATAATAAATAAAATAGGTTTTATTTGAGTTTCATAAAGTTGATGACTTAAATCTTTATTTTTAGATTTAGTATATTAAATATCTTCTTATATATAGTGTTAATTAATGTGATGTTTATTAATATTAATGATTATTTCATGTTTATTAACATATTAGCCTATAAATCGATGGCTAAACTGAATTGAATATATAGTACACTTAAATGGAGGTATTTATATGAAGGTAGGTATTTTAGGTTCGACCGGAGTGGTAGGAAGAGAAATAATAAGGCAGTTAGAACTTTATAATTTTCCGATAAATGAGTTGAAATTATTTTGTAGCAGTAAAAATAAAGGGCAATCAATAATTTTTGACAGTGAAATTATTTTAACTCAAGAAGTTTGTGATGACTCTTTCGATAATTTAGATATATTATTTGGTGCCACATCTAAAGAAGTTGTTCAAAAATATGAGAAACAACTTGAAAGTTTAAAAGGTATTTTCATTGATAATTCAAGTCTATATAGAATGAAGCCTGATGTGAAGTTAATAATACCTGAAATTAATTTTAATACTATCAACATTAATGATAAAATTATTGCGAATCCAAATTGTTCTACTATCATAACATTAATGGCACTTTTTCCCATACATCAAATCAATAATATTAATAAAATAATTATTACTACTTTCCAAGCAACATCTGGAGCTGGACAAAAAGGAATGAATGAACTAAATAATCAAATGCTAAATATGGAATACGATGAGTTTGATGAAAATAATGTTTTCTCAAGAAAAATACTTAATAATATTATACCATTAATTGGTTCTATTGATGTTTATGGTAACACTACCGAAGAACAAAAAATGGCGAATGAAACTTGTAAAATATTGAAAAAATCTATTTTAGTAGAAAGTACGTGTGTCAGAGTTCCACTTATAAGATCACACTCAATGTCTATTTATATAGAATGTGAAAATTTAATTGACTTAAAAAAATGTGTAGATAGTATTGAAAAATTTGAAGGTGCAGTTGTAACAGACGCTAAAGATAGCAGGAATTTTCCCTGTCCTTTGGATGTAGTATACTCTAATGAAATTTTGGTAGGCAGGATAAGAAAATCACTTTCAAATAATAATGCATTATCATTGTGGTGTTGTGGAGATCAAATATGTAAGGGAGCAGCAACTAATGCCGTGCAAATTGCGAATATGTATATTAATAAATTTTTAAAAAATAATATGGTATAATATATAAGAGGTATCTATATGGAAATAAATAAAATAAAAGAATACGCAAAAAAAAATAATGTTCCTATTATGATGGATGAAGGATTACAATTTATACTAGAATACATTAAAAATAATGAAGTTTTGAATATTTTAGAATTGGGAACGGCAATTGGCTATTCATCAATCTGTATGGCTAATTTAAATAAAAATATAAAGGTAACTACTTTAGAAATAGATTACGATAGATATAAAGTAGCGCTAGAAAATATTAACCAGGCAGGATTAGCATCGCAAATTGAACCGTTTAATATTAATATTGACGATTATGAAACAAATGAATATTTCGATTTAATATTTGTTGATGCAGCGAAATCACAATATGGGAAATACTTGGAAAGATTTACAAAAAACTTATCTATAAATGGGTGTATGATTTTTGATAACTTAATGTTTCATGGTATTGTTGATAATTTATCATTAACTAGATCTAGAAGTACAAGACAACTTTGCGAGAAAATTTTTAAGTTTAGAGAGTCTTTAATAGAAAATACGAAGTATAATGTTAATTATTATGAAAATATTGGTGATGGAATTGCAGTTGTTAGTGTTAAAAATTAAAAAATGTGATAAACTAATATCTATAGGTAGGTGATTTTATGAAAAAAATATTATCTTTAGTAGTCGTAGCAACGGGTGTTATTGCATACGGAGTTATGAAAAATATTAAAAAAGGCGAAAATAAAATTGTAGAAGATATTAACGTTGGTTCTGGAGAAAAAGAACAAATTTTTGATGAAGCACTAAATAATGAGTTAGAAGAAATAAAAGTATATAGTTCAGTGCAAAGCTGTACGAGTGAAGAGGATTCTGAAAGTGATATTTTCAGTGATTTGAACGTTCTTGAAGAATCAATCGAACCAAATAAAATATTTGAATATAGTGAAGTTGATAGTGTCATGAATTGTGAAGTAATAAGTAGTGATGATATTAGCGTTTTAACAGATGATTTTATTGTTGATTTAGAAAATGATTTTGATGATGTTTTAGCCGAAGTAAATGAAATTGATGATTCCGATAATTGTAAACTACTTTTAAAAGAGTTAGACGATGATAAATTAAATGATATTATCAATAATCAAATCAATGAATATGGTCAAGAAGAAAATACAATTAATAAGGAATTTGATGATAATTGCGATATAAAAGGTGAAACTTCAGATTTAAATGAAAAAGAATTAGAAATTGAAAATGATTTCAAATCGAATTTTATACCAAATATAGGGAGTGATCCAGAAGAGTTGAATTTATTTCTACAGAATGTTGAAAAATTAAACGATTTAGGAAACATAAATATTATTGAATACAAAGACAGTGATGAATTATTAACTGATTCAAAAGATTTAGAAAGTGATTCAAAAGATTTAGAAAATGTTGAAGAAAATATTGATTATTTGAAAGATGTAGAAAAATTAACGGATGATATTGAAAAAACAATTAATAAAATTAGAGAGAATGTTGAAAATACACTTAGTAAAAATGAAGAAAGTGAAAACTTATTATCAAAATTTAGTGGTAAATCAATGGCTAAAAATTTTAGTGAGATAATTGCTCAACAGAATATTGACGGATTCGATGAAATAACTAATTATGGGATACAATACCCTTATTTAAGTCATAACTTTATTGAGGATACACTTAAATTTAGCGAAAAATTCAAGTCAGAATATGTATTAGGTTCAAAAGTTTCAATGGAACATAATATCAGTTTTGCAGATGATGATAATTTATACGCAGGGATACAAATATTTAAATCCCTTGGTTACAAAGCTTATGAAACAGATGTGGAGAGAATTATTACATTATCAACTGTTATTGCAGTTGATTATAATTCTATATTGAAAGATGTATTCAAAGTATCGAATAATGTATATAGTCTTAATGGTGAGTATTTAAAATTTAGAATTATTAAAAAATAGGTTAAGAATATAATGTTTAATAAAATATAATTTAGAAAAGAATTTACATACTATAATTGGTAGAAGAATTCTTTTTTTTGTTTTAATTGTGTATATCACAATGTTGTTGTATACTATATAATGGAGTGATAATATGAAAATAATAGATGCTAAAAATATAGATTTTTCTTATGATGAAATAACACATGCAGTTAAAAGTGTTTCTTTTTCAGTAGAAAGAGGTTCATATACGACAATAATTGGACATAATGGGAGTGGAAAATCTACGATTGCCAAACTTTTAATAGGTCTACTTCCATGTGATAGTGGGAGTATACACATTGACGGTTTAGAGTTAAGTTTAAGTAATTTAGCGAAAATACGAAATAAGGTAGGTATTGTATTTCAAAATCCTGATAATCAATTTATTGGTGCGACAGTTAGAGACGATATTGCGTTTGGATTAGAAAACCATAGGATTGATTCTAATTTAATGGATGATATAATAAATGAATTTGCAATAAAAGTTAACATGTTTGAATATTTGGACAGTGAACCAACAAAGTTATCTGGAGGTCAAAAGCAAAGAGTTGCAATTGCTGGAGCTTTGGCAATGAATCCTGAAATTATAATTTTTGACGAAAGTACAAGCATGCTTGATCCGCAAGGTAAAAATGAAATTAATAATTTCATACAAGAATTGCATAAGGAAAAAGATCTGACAATCCTATCAATAACTCATGATATTGAAGAAGTATGTAAAAGCGATAATGTAATTGTTATGTTTGAGGGAAAAATATTAATGGAAGGTAAACCATGTGATATTTTAAATCAAACTGAAAAATTAGTTGCTTGCAATTTGGATATTCCATTTGCTCAAAAAGTAGTTAATGAATTAAGGTTAAAAGGTATAAGCATAAGTGATAATTTGACTTTAGAAAGTTTGGTGAGCGAAATATGTCTATTGAGTTTAAAAAAATAGATTACACATATTCTGTAAATACTCCATTTCAATTTGTAGCTTTGAAACAAATTGATTTGAATATAGAAATGAATAAAGTGACGGCAATTATTGGTGCAACCGGAAGTGGTAAATCGACATTGGTTCAGCATTTAAATGGGTTGATTTTACCTACTTCTGGTCAATTGATTGTTAATGATTTTGTTATTAATGCAAACGTTAAGGTTCGTAATTTAAAATCTTTGCGAAAAAATGTAGGCCTAGTATTTCAATTCCCAGAATATCAATTATTTGAGGAATCGATAATTAAAGATATTGCATTTGGCCCTAAAAACTTTGGAGTTCCTGAAGATGAGGCTAATAAAATAGCTAAAGCATCCCTTAAGCTTGTTGGGTTAGATGAAAGTTATTTAGAAAAGTCTCCTTTAGATTTATCTGGTGGACAAAAAAGAAGAGTTGCAATTGCTGGAATTCTTGCAATGGAACCAGATGTTTTAGTTTTAGATGAGCCAACTGCCGGACTTGATCCTCAAGGGGCAAAACAGATGATGGAACTATTTAAAAAACTTAACACAGTTCATAACAAAACTGTATTATTGGTAACACATGACATGGAACATGTTTATAATTATTGCGATAATGTAGTTGTTATGAAAAAGGGGGAGGTATTCTTAAATTCTAGTGTAAACACTTTTTTTGAAAATACTACTTATTTAGATGAATTAAATATATTAGCACCCAACATTATTAGATTAAAAAATATGTTGAAAAATCATAATATCGATGTTAGTGGTTGTGATGATATACATAGTATTTGTGACAAAATTGTTAAGGAGTTGAAATAATGGCAAGTTTTACACTAGGTAAATATTTACCATATAATTCATTAATTCATAAGATGGATCCTAGAGCGAAAATAATTGTGATGATGTTATTGCTTTGCGCAATTTTTATTCCGGCAGGTTTTATTGGTTATGGGATATTAGTTGTGATAGTAACTAGTATTGTATTGGTAAGTAAGTTGAATTTAAAGTTTGTTGTTAATTCGATGAAACCAATGATGTTTATGCTTGTATTTTTATTAATTATAAATATTTTAGTGATAAAAACAGGTCCGATTTTATTTAGTCTGTTTTCACTTGATATTTATCTTGATGCTATAATGCAAACTTTTTATATTGCTATAAGACTTTTGTTAATGATTATGATTACTACATGCCTTACAGCCACAACTAAGCCACTAGAATTAACTTTAGGTATCGAAGATTTACTAAAACCACTTAAAGTTGTAAAAGTCCCAGCTCATGAAATTGCTATGATGATTTCTATAGCTTTAAGATTCATACCTACATTAATCGAAGAGACAGAAAGAATAATGAAAGCACAAGCATCGCGTGGAGTAGATTTGCAAGAAGGTAAAATAAAAGAAAAAATTGGTGGGATTTTGTCTCTAATAGTTCCTTTGTTTGTATCGTCGTTTCAAAGGGCTGAGGAATTAGCGTTTGCTATGGAAGCAAGAGGATATTCTCCTGGTGAAATTAGAACAAGATATAAACAGTTACATATGAAGTATGGTGACTATTTAGCTATCGTTTTTGGTGTTTTGTTAAATATTGTAATGCTCACTTTATCAATGGTATTTTGATGAAACGCTATAAGTGTATTGTAGCTTATGATGGATCTAATTATATTGGGTGGCAAACCCAGCCTCATGATATAACCATTCAAGAATCTTTAGAAAAAACTATAAAAAAAATATCAGGAATTGATGCAAATGTCGTTGGGTCAGGTAGGACAGATGCTCGTGTACATGCAAGGGGACAATGCTTTCATTTTGACACAAGTTTTGATTTAGGTAGCGATATGTGGAAAAAAGCTTTAAATGGACATTTGCCAAAAGATATAAGAATATTATCGTGTGAACAAGTATCAAAAGAATTTCATGCTAGATTTTCTGCAAAGGCAAAACATTACGATTATTTAATAAATATTGGAGAGTATGATGTTTTTTCTAAAGATTATGCTTATCAGTGTTACTATAAGTTGGATGTTGATAAAATGATTGCAGTATCTAAATTGTTTGTAGGAACACATGATTTTACAGCTTTTTGTGCAAATACGTTAATTATGAATCCTAATCAGGTTAGAAATATTTTTAGTATTGATTTTAATATAAAGAATGATATACTACAAATATCATTTAAAGGTAAAGGATTTTTGAGATACATGGTAAGAATGCTTGTAGGGACAATGATTGAAGTTGGTAGAGGTAGAGTTACAATTGAAGAAGTTATTAAAATCATGGAAGAAAAAGATAAGACTTCGTGTAAATTTAATGCAAAACCTTATGGTTTGTATCTTATGGAAGTTAAGTACTAAGATAAATTTCAATAAAGTAATATATACAATTTAATTAACTACTAAAATATTTTATTTCAATTTAGTTGATTAAATGTAGTCAATTTTTAAAGATAAAAAAGCAATTGTAGGACTTTACCTTTTATAATTAAAATAATATCGAAAACTATTGACTTAATCTATTATATATAATACAATGGTACTCGGCAACTTATGCCAAGTGTAGCCCCGGAAACTACATTGGTTAAGGAGGAAATTAATATGCGCCAAACAACAATGGCAAAACCAAGTACAGTAACACACGAATGGTATTATGTAGATGCAGCAGGCCTAACTTTAGGTCGTTTAGCAAGTGAAATTGCTACTGTGTTAAGAGGAAAACATAAACCAACTTTTACACCTCACGTTGATGGTGGTGATTTCGTTATCGTTTTAAATGCTGACAAAATTACAATCACAGGTGACCAAGTAAATAAAAAATTCTATTATTCTCACTCTATGTATCCAGGAGGATTACGTACGCGCTCTACTCGTACTATGAGAGAACAATATACAATTGAATGGGTTGAAAAAGCTATTCAAGGTATGTTACCTCATACAAAACTAGGAAACGCTCAACGTAAACACTTATTTGTATACGAAGGTGCAGAACACCCTCATGCAGCTCAAAAACCTACTGAGCTAAAAATTAAAGGTTAGTAAGGGGACTTGACATGGCAACTATAAAAAATGCAAATGGAACTGTAACTTACATAGGTACAGGTCGTCGTAAATCATCTGTAGCACGCGTATTTATGACTCCAGGTACAGGTACTATTACAGCAAATGGTAAAACATTAGAACAATACTTACCTCTTGAAACTTTAAGAATGGTAGTTCGTCAACCACTTGAACTTACAGAAACTCTTTCACAATACGACATTAAAATTAATGTTTGTGGTGGTGGTTATACTGGTCAAGCTGGTGCGATGAGACACGGAATTACTCGTGCCTTAATGGAAGTATCTAGTGATTTCCGACCAGCTCTAAAATCTGCAGGATTTGTTACACGTGATAGTCGCGCTAAAGAACGTAAAAAATACGGACTTAAGGGAGCACGTCGCGCACCACAATTCTCAAAGAGATAATCTTTATCTTAAAAAAACAGTACTACTATTTAGTAGGCTGTTTTTTTTTTTTTTTTTTTTTTTTTTTTAAATTTATTTTATTATTTTTTTTTTTTTTTTTCCTTTCTTTATATTAAAAATAATATTATTTATGTA
>CAMQTJ010000088.1 GCA_947037125.1 uncultured Holdemania sp. | reverse complement strand
TCTTTAGCTTTATTTTCTTCACCCATCCCAAGTTTGATACTTACATGACTTTGTGCTCCGATGCTAATAATCATACTTAGTCCAATGATAATTTGTGTAAATGGATTCGCAATATTTACGCTTGCAAGAGCATTTGAACTTATAAAATTTCCAACAAAAATACCATCGA
Organism: uncultured Holdemania sp.; assembly: GCA_947037125.1. GTDB lineage: Bacteria > Bacillota_I > Bacilli_A > Erysipelotrichales > Erysipelotrichaceae > RGIG1896. Next base: position 8,084 of record CAMQTJ010000088.1, on the reverse strand, counting down.
TCATACCTTGTACTCCATTAATAATCATTGCAATTATTGCGGGTAAGGAATACTTAATAATTAATGATAATGGTTTTTCTGTTAGTAATGCGTTTTGGCTGTTATTCACTTTATTTCTCCCTTTATATCAAATATATAGTGATATAAATTATTCTTTTTATTTTTATAAAATTAAATTATTTGTAATCTTCATCCATCATTAAATCTCCAATTAATGAAAGGGTATCACATAAGATTTTTAAATCAGCTTTTGTATATTTATTTACTACTTTTTCAGTAAATATTTTTACTAGCTTATTGTTTTGTATATCGATCATGTCTAAATATGAACTTTCGTTTATAAATAGATAATAAATTCTTTTATCTTTTTCATCTTGTTTTCGTATTACATAACCTTTTTTTGCTAGTTGATTTATTTTGTCTGTGACAGATGGTCTTGATACTTGCAGCATATCCGCAATTTTTGTAGCAGTATATTGTCCTGAATGTCCGGCAATGATATTCAAATATAGTATATCGTTGTAGGTAAGTTTTTCATTTCCATTAAAACTATTTCTAAATTTTAATTCCGAAATTGCAAAGTCGTGATAAAACTTTTCAAGTGCTATCGTTAATGTATTAATCATTTATTTCTCCTTTATTTTAAGTAAATATATAGATACTATAACCTAAGTATTATAGGCTAACAATATAACGTTGTCAACTCTCTGTATTTTAGAGTGTAAAAAAATTCTTATCATAAATTAAAAAATAGCGCATAAGATATAACACGTATTATAAGTGTGCTAAATTAATGTGCTATTTTAAATTAATATTTATTTTTAATTTATTAAAACACTTTTTGATGATATAAAACCACAGTAATCATCAAGCATAGGCTTTAATTTTTTGGCTAATTCAAGATATCTTGGGATTCCTAACTTTGTTGGTGTTACTTCTAAAAGTACTATTATTTTACTCATATTTTATTTTGCATTAATATATTCATTTTCTAGTTGTAATAATGAATTTTTCATTTCAAGACCTCCTGCATAACCTACAAGTTTTCCACTAGTGCCAATAACTCTGTGGCATGGTACAATAATTGTTAATGGATTTTTATTATTAGCCATACCTACTGCTCTATAGGCTTTTGGATTTTTAATTGCTATTGCAATATCTTTATATGTGCGTGTTTCTCCATATGGTATATTACAAAGTTCATTCCATACTTTATTTTGAAATTTAGTACCACTAATTTCAAAAGGTAAATCAAAATTAGTTCTTTTTTTATCTAAATACTCCTGTATTTGTGTAAATGCTTTATCAGAAATTGATGAAAATTCATTAATTTGGTCGATATTATCAACTTTTTTTAGATAAGTAATATTAATGTCGTTGTATGCTATTTTTAAAATACCATATTTGAAATTGTAGAACGCATATTTATTCATATAATCCCCTTTCTATCATAAAAAATACATATGTTTCATGTTTATATCAATTATACACTTATAACAATATATTAGCACATAGATTAGAATGTATTTTGAATAATGTATAGTCACACACTAGTAACATTTTACTTATAAAAAGAATGTCGTATATTACTATGTCATAATTTAATAAAATAAATAATTTAGTTAAGGGGGATTTATGAGAAAAAATAAAAGTATAATCGGTCAACTTAGAAATTTAAATATTATTCTATTTTTAATAATAGCTGGAATAATGTTTGTTTCAATGTTTTATACAATTAATAATATCTCTAATACAGTATCCAAAGATTATGCGAAATTATATGCTGATAATGCTGTTGGAAAGCTAAATACCTATCTTAATGAAGAAATTGCACTAATTACAAAAGTTGCACAATCTAATGCAATAATAGATTGGTTTAAAGATGAAGAAAATCAAACTAAAAAAAATGATGCATATGAAGAAATAATGAGCACAATAAATGTTTCTTCCAGTAAACATTTATATATTGGTGTTTTAGATAGTTTAAATGAATATAATGTTGAGGGTAATTATTTGATAGAAGATGTTGTTCCCTTAGCAAAATTATCAGATGATTTTGATAAAGATAATTGGTTTTTTGAATGTTTAAGTAGTGAATATGATTACCTACTAAATGTTGATATAGACAAAGCTTATCAAAGAGAACTAGTGTGGTTGAATTGTAAAGTTCAAAAAGATGGTGTTGTTTATGGTGTTGTTTGTGTAGGGTTAGAGTTTTCACATATTTTAGATGACTTATTTTCAGAATATGATAATAATGATGTACGTAGTTTAATAATTGATGAAGCTGGTAATATCCAAATGGATAGTTTTTTATCAGGATCTGAAAATTTCATATACGCAATAGATGATCAAAGAAATATCAAAGATGAATTTAATAAAATTGAATATTTAAATAATTTGGATTGCTTAAAAAATAGATGTGATTATGATGCAATAAATGATCATGTGAAAGTAATAAGTCTTAGTGAAGATAAATATCAATATGTCACTATAGCACCAATAGATGCAACTACATGGACTGTTGTAACATTATATAATTCATCAGCATTATTTGATATTACTATGATCTTACCTATTTTCTTTATGATAATTATTATTTTTATCTTTTTAATTATTGCTACAAATAGTCTAATTTTATCTTTTTTTATAAATCCATTTAAAAAACTTGTGAAAAGTATTGAAATGATTTCCTTTAATTTATACCATCCAATTTATGGATTAAATAGATCTGATGAGATTGGTGAATTGGCTAAATCTGTAGATAAAATGAAATGTGATTTAATAGAAGTTTTAAATAAAGTTCACTATGATTCACTTACAGGTATTTATAATCGAAGATATTTAGATGAAAATATAGATAAAATATTTAAATCATTATCAAGAGAACATCGATATTTAAGCATTTTAATGATTGATATTGATTTTTTCAAGAAATACAATGATACTTACGGTCATAGTGCTGGTGATGATTGTCTTAAACTTATTGCATCAATACTTACAAAATGTTCGACAAGACAAGATGATTTTGTAGCGAGGTATGGTGGAGAAGAATTTATAGTAGTTTTGCCTGATACAAAAGAAAATGGTGCTTATTTTGTTGCGAATAAAATAATTGAAGCAACTAAAACGATGGCAATTCCACACAAATCAAGCCTTGTAATTGACTATGTTACAGTTTCTATTGGCATTAAATGTGGAAAAGTAGAGCAAACAACCCAAGCATTAGACTACATTAACTTAGCGGATGAGGCTTTGTATACATCTAAGCAAACGGGTAGAAATAAATTTACAATGCATAAATAAAAGATCAATTATGTTGTACTAAATAAAGAGTATTGGTTTATAATATTAATTAATATAGGTGGAAATAAATTATTAGTTGATATAAAAATATATTATTTTTATAAATAATGGTATAGTAAATATGCTAATAAAGATAAACTTTAGTCAATATAAGAAAAGAGAATAATATGAAAAACAATTTTAGTCAATATAATTTAAGTGATGATCTTATAAAAGCAATAGATATGCTTAATTATAAGGAACCAAGCGAAGTTCAAAAAAAAGTAATACCATTAATATTAAATAAAAAAGATGTTATTGTAAAGTCACAAACTGGAAGTGGTAAAACAGCAGCTTTTGCAATTCCATTATGTGAATTAATAGATTGGGATCAAAAAGATGTGCAAGCATTAGTACTTACACCAACTCGTGAATTAGCAAAACAGGTTAAAGAAGATATTTTTAATATCGGTCGTTTTAAAAGAATAAAATGTGTTGGAATGCATGGTGGTGAGTCATTTATTCGTCAAGAAAAAGAATTAAAACAAAAAACACATATTGCAGTAGGTACACCTGGTAGAGTACTTGATCATATTGATAGTGGTACTTTTTATACTAAAAATATTAAATACTTAATTATTGATGAAGCTGATGAGATGTTAAGTATGGGATTTATTGATGAAGTTAAATGGATATTACAAGAAATGAATAAAAATATTGTTACAGTATTGTTATCTGCAACAATGGAAGAAAAAATTAATGAAATTATTAAAAACTATATGCACAATCCAATAAAAGTAGAAATAGAAAATGGTAGTATTAATAAACCTAAAATTGATTATGAATTTTATGAATCAAATGAAAAAGAAAAACATAATTTATTACAAGATATTACTATCTTAGAAAATCCTGATAGTTGTATAATTTTTTGTAATACCCAAACTTGTGTTGATTTTGTTGATGAACATCTATATGATAATGGATATAGTTGTAATAAAATTCATGGCGGTATGGATCAAAGTGATCGAACTAGTATTATGAATCGTTTTAAAAAAAATGAATTTAGATATTTAATAGCAACAGATGTTGCAGCAAGAGGTATTGATGTGGATGATATATCACTTGTAATTAATTATGATATTCCAGAAAAATCTGAAACATTTGTTCATCGTACAGGAAGAACTGCACGAAATGGAAAAAAAGGTAAGGCAATTAGTTTTGTAAATAAAAAAGATTTAGATTCATTTGAAATGATTAAAGATTTTTTAGAACTAGATAATTTATTATTACCTGCACCAAAAAAAGAATTAGTTGAATTGAATAAGGAAAAATTTGATAAAAAAACAAATGAAAAACTAGAAATTAAAAATGATAAGGGTGCAAATTTATCACAGGATATATTAAAAATACATATAAATGCTGGTAAGAAAACAAAAATGCGAGCAGTTGATATTGTAGGTACCTTTTGTGATATTGATGGAATGACAGCTAAGGATATTGGTATAATCAATATTTTAGATATCTCTACATTTGTGGAAATTTTAAATGGTAAAGGTGAAATGGTTTTAGAGGCATTACAAAATAGAAATATTAAAGGTAGACCAAGAATTGTAAGTAGAGTAGATTAAAAATCATAGTGAATATAAAAAAATCCATTGAGTTGGATTTTTTTATGATAATAAATTATAGTATATTTGTACTAGATTCTAATTGTAATTAAAATTTATTATTAATTATTAAGCAATGAAGTAAAAAATATGCTATATTAAATTATATAAAATAAAGGAAAATAAAATGGAAAATATGATTATAAAAAATGGAACAGTGGTTATAAATGATTCTTTACAGATGGTGGATATAGAAATAAAAGATGGAAAAATATTTAATATTGGAACTAATTTAGATGAAAAAGATTTAAATGTTATAGATGCGAAATCAATGTTTGTACTACCAGGTTTTATTGAAATACATACTCATGGTGGTAATAATTTTGATATGAATCTAGTGCAATTAGATCAAATAGGTGATTTATCAAATTTCTATGTGAAAAATGGTGTTACAGGTTTTTGTCCTACAATATTAACTGATACTAGTGAAACATTAATTGAATGTATGGAAAAGTTTTCAAAAGCAATGGATGATCAATTAGATGTTGGCTCTAGAATACTTGGTATGCATTTAGAGGGTCCTTACTTGTCAAAAGAGTATAAGGGTGCAATGCCTGAATATTTGCTTAAGACGCCATGTATTGATGATTTTATGCAATATCAAAAAGCTGCGAAAGGTAATATTAAAATTATTACTATGGCACCTGAATTAGACAATGCAATGCCATTTATCAATGAAGTATTTAAAACTGGTGTTGTAGTATCAATGGGACATAGTGGTGCAGAATATGAAACAGCTATTGAGGCAATTGAAAATGGCGCTAGTAGTTGTACTCATCTTTATAATGCAACAAAACTTACACATCAACATTTTCCGTCACTTACAGGTGCTGTTTTAGAAAGTGATATTTATAGTGAAGTTATAAGTGATGGAATTCATGTCCATCCGGCAAATATTAGAATACTATTAAAAGCAAAAGGTTTTGATAAAGTAATAGCAATAACTGATAGTATAAGTGCTGCAGGTTTGCCTGATGGTGAATATAAACTTGGAGTAAATGATGTTGTTGTTATTAATGGTGATGCGAAATTAAAAGATAGAGATATGCGTGCTGGTAGTACACTAACATCTGATAGATGCTTTAGAAATTTAGTTAAATTTACTAATGAACCAATAAATAAAATCAGTAAATTAATGAGTGCAAATCCTGCGAAATTACTTAATATCTTTGATAAAAAAGGTAGTATTGAATGTGGAAAAGATGGTGATATTGTAATAATGAATAATGATGGTTTTGTACAATATTGTATCGTTGAAGGAAAACTTTGTTTTAGTAATAATTCATAAAGTAAAATTAGCTTTTAAAAAAGACAGTCATTAAGATGATTGTCTTTTTTTATAGTTATCTAAAAATATTAGAATATTACATTTGTCATATACTTAAGTGTTTTATGTAACTTATCTATATATTTAATTTATGATAATATTGTATTAGATAGGAAAAGGATAAAAATATGGAGAACTTTATTGAAGTTTTAAAATTAGTTAAAAATTATGGTGATTTTTGTGCTGTGGATAATTTAAGTTTTGAAGTAAAAAAGGGAGAAATATTTGGTTTGCTTGGTCCAAATGGTGCAGGTAAGTCTACAACAATCAATATTTTAAGTTCACTTTTAACATACCAAAAAGGGAGTGCAAAAATAAATGGTTTAGAAGTAAGTAAAAATGCCTCAAAGGTTAAGGCACTAATTGGTTTAGTACCTCAAGATATAGCTTTATATGATTATTTAAGTGCTTATGAAAATGTTAGCTTTTTTGCCTCATGTTATGGATTAAAAGGTCAAGATTTAAAAAATGCAGTGAATGATGCATTAGAATTTGTGGGATTATTAGATAAAGCTAAATTAAAGCCTAAAAAAATGTCAGGCGGAATGAAAAGACGATTAAACATAGCATGTGGTATTGCACATCGTCCGCAATTAATTATTATGGATGAGCCAACAGTTGGTGTTGATACACAATCTCGTGATTATATTTTAAATTCAATTAAAAAACTTCGTGAAAATGGAGTTACAATAATTTATACCTCGCATTATATGAATGAAGTTGAAGAACTATGTGATCGTATTGCGATTGTTGATCATGGAAAACTTGTTGCTTGTGGTAGTAAAAATGAATTAATTGCACTAACTACTGATGTGAAAAGTTTTCAAATAAAATTTAAAAGTCTTTCAACATTTCATTCAGAAAAGTTTATTATAGAAACACTGAATTTGCCTTCAATTAAAAATGTTTCAATTAACGAAAACATGATTAAGATTGATACCGCACTTGATTATAGTGATATTAGTCATTTGTTTGATTATTTAAAAGATAAAAACATTGAAATTATTGCAATTCAAACCTTAGTTCCAGATTTAGATACTGTCTTTTTAGCTTTAACTGGCAGAGAAATTAGGTAGGTTTTTTTATGCATATTATAATAAAAAATATGATGCAATTTTTAAGAGATAAGGGATATGTTTTTTGGACTACATTATTTCCGATTTTATTAATCTTTATTTTAAGTACAATGTTAGCACCAATGTATCAAGATGAGCAAAAGGCAAAACCATTAGTTGTTGATATTGTAAATAATAGTAGTGATGAAAAAGGGATAGATGCCTTTTTTGGTTTTTTTGATGAACTAGAAAATCAAGATTTGATAACTTATTCAAAATCAAGTGATCTTGATATGTCACAAACTTTGTTGAGTGATGACAAAATTCAAGCAGTTATAAAACTTAGTGGCGATAATATGAAAATTGATTTAATTAAAAACAATTATAGTATTGAAACCAGAATTATTGAAAGCTTGATTAAAGGATACGTTGAAAATGAAAAGACTATTCAATCAATTATTGCTACTAATCCAAGTCTTCTTAGTAATATGAATTATGAAATGAAAAGCTTAATTGATAATAGTGAAGGAAGTGTAGGTTTTGCAATCTTAGATTATTATGGTATTGCCATGATTGTAATGACAATGTTTATGATATCTTTCCTTACAAGCTTTGAATATTATCACAAAGAAAAAGATGATAAAACACTAATTAGACTAAAATTATCAACTAAAAATCAGTTTATGATGTTTATTCAAACAAATATATCAGCTATTTTTCAGTCATTGTTTCAAGTTGTGATAATGATGG
>CAMQTJ010000087.1 GCA_947037125.1 uncultured Holdemania sp. | reverse complement strand
GAGACATTAAAATAGCATCATCACCTTTTACACTCATTACTTTATCAACTAATGATATATCTAAATTTTCAGGTATAAACCCTGCACCTATACCTTGTATTTTATGTGGACCTTTTATATTTTCACTAAGAAATGGTGATTCTTTAGGTTCAACACCAACTACTTCAATTTCAATCTTTTCTTTTAAAGCCTTTGATAAACCACTAATAGTTCCACCTGTTCCAATACCTGCAACTAATATATCAAAAGAAACATCTTCGTTTAGTATCTCATTTGCAGTATTCACATAATGTGCTAATGGGTTATTAATATTATCAAATTGCGAAAGCATAAATGAATTTTTTTCACTATCATTAATTTCATTTGCCATACTAATAGCACCATTCATTCCATCACTACCTTTACTTAATACAAGTTTCGCACCATATTGAGCCATTAATTTACGTCTTTCAATACTCATGTTATCTGGCATTACAATTATTAATTTCAACTTATATACAGCACATACCATTGCAAGTGCAATCCCTGTATTACCACTTGTTGCTTCAATAATAGTTGAATTGTTATTGATTATTTTATCGTCAAGTGCTTTTTTTATCATCATAAAAACAGCTCTATCTTTGACACTGCCACCGGGATTAAATGATTCTACTTTTACATATATATCACTTTTTAAGTTTAATTCTTGTTTTAAATTACTTAATTTAATAATTGGTGTACTACCAATTGTTTCTAAAATATTATTATATATCATAAATTACCTCCAAATATAGTATAACAGTTGTATTAATAAATTAAAACAGTTATGATATTATCTCAAAGGAGGCATATTATATGTTTAATGATTTAAAGGCACAAATAAAACACATCAAAACAAGTGATCCTGCAGCAAAAAGTTCACTAGAAATTATTTTACTTTATCCAAGTGTTCATGCTATATTTTATTACCGTATAGCTAATTACTTATATAGAAATAACATTTCCTTTTTCCCAAGATTCATTTCACAATTTTCTCGTATTACCACAGGTATTGAAATTCACCCAGGAGCTACAATTGGAAAAGGTTTATTTATTGATCACGGAATGGGTGTTGTTATTGGTCAAACTTGTGTAATTGAAGATAATGTAAAGCTATTTCATCAAGTTACTTTGGGTGGTATAGAATTTACTACCGGTAAGCGTCATCCGACAATTAAATCAAATGCTATCATTGGAGCTGGTGCAAAAATACTTGGAAATATTACAATTGGTGAAAATTGCAAAATTGGAGCTAATGCTGTTGTTTTAAAAGATATTGCTGATAATAATACCGCTGTTGGAATTCCTGCAAAAATAATTAATAAGTAATAAATATAAGGGTCAATAAAGATATATTCAGTTATAGCTAAAGCTGATAATATAATGTTGATCTTTTTTTTGCAATTATTTATTTAACGAAAGCTTAATTTTTATATAAAAATAAAACAAAATCAACTTTGTTACACTAAGACATTATAATATTCGAATCATAAAGACTTTGATAAAATATATTATTACATTGTTATTTTTCTATTTTTATCATATAATCAAAGTATTATTTTAAGGAGAACAACTATGAATTTAATTATACCTGAAAATTACGACCCAATATTGGATGTGAAACAAACACAATATGCCATTAAATATATTCGTGATACATTTCAAAAAGAATTTGCAAGACAACTTAACTTAGAACGTGTTTCTGCACCTTTATTTGTAGAACAATCATCTGGTTTAAATGACAACTTAAGTGGTGTTGAACGCAGTGTTACTTTTGATATGAAATCATTACCAAATGATAAGATTGAAGTTGTAAACAGTTTAGCAAAATGGAAGCGATTAGCTTTAAAAAACTATGAATTTGATGTTAACGAAGGTATTTATGCAAATATGAATGCTATTAGATGTGATGAAGATTTAGATAATTTACACTCATCTTATGTTGACCAATGGGATTGGGAACTAATTATCAATAAACAAGATCGCACAATTGAAACACTAAAAGATAATGTTAGAAAAATCTTTAAAGTTATTAAACATATGGAACATGAAGTTTGGTATAAATTTCCACAAGCCGTAAATAAAATCGCTGATGACATATTTTTTATAACGTCACAAGAATTACTTGATTTGTATCCTAATTATACAGATAAGCAACGTGAAAATGCCATATGTAAAAAACATGGTTGTGTCTTTATTATTGGAATTGGACATGCATTAAATAATGGATTACCACATGATTTAAGAGCACCTGATTATGATGATTGGAATTTAAATGGTGATATACTATTTTGGTATGAACCATTAAATTGTGCATTAGAAATCTCAAGTATGGGTGTTAGAGTTGATGAAGATTCACTAATAAAACAACTTGAACTTGCGAATTGTACTGATCGTATAAAGCTAAAGTATCATGATATGCTATTAAACAAGCAATTACCATATACAATTGGCGGTGGAATTGGACAATCACGTTTATGTATGCTATTACTAAAAAAAGCACATGTTGGAGAAGTTCAAGCATCTATTTGGCCTTTAGAAATGATTGAAGAATGCAAAAAAAATAAAATTAATTTATTATAAGATAGTCAAACTATCTTTTTTTTATTATAATATAAATGCAGAAAGTAGGTATTATATGGTCTATTATGTTGAAGATGATTTAGATATACTAGAATTAGTTAAATATAGTTTAAACTCAAGCAATATTGATTTACAAGGTGTTGTTAATGGGGAACAATTATTTAATCTTTTAGCAATTTCAATACCCGATTTAATATTATTAGATTTAATGTTACCTAATGATAATGGTTATGATATATTACAAAAATTAAAAAGTAGTAATCTTTACCAAAACATTCCAGTAATTATTATAAGTGCAAAGACTATGGAGTTTGATAAAGTGAAAGCACTTGATTATGGTGCTGATGATTATATTAGTAAACCTTTTGGTGTTATGGAATTAATTGCAAGGGTTAAAGCTGTTTTAAGACGTGTACAAATAAAAAATACTGAAACAGTATTAAAGTTTAAAGAAATAAGTTTAGACTTACAAAAACACATTGCAACCTATAATCAAGATTCTTTAAATTTAACCTTAAAAGAATTTGAGTTATTAAAAAAATTAGTTTCTAATCAAAATATTGTTTTAAGTCGTGATGTGCTATTACAAGCTGTTTGGGGTTATGATTATAGTGGAGAAACAAGAACAGTCGATGTACATATAAAAACCCTTAGAAGTAAAATGGGAATCGGTAAACAGTATATTCAAACAATTCATGGTGTTGGATACAAGTTGAGTGATTATGAAAAATAAAATAATAAAAAACACATTAATAATAACTATCTTGACTATTATTGTTACAACACTTAGTAGTTTATTGATTATATCAAACAATAATAATCAAATGATAAAAGAAAACCTTAGTCAACAAATGGATAATTTAGTTATTAATTATGAAAATGACATTAATTATTTTGACAATAATATTTTCAATACTCCATCTCGTATTACCTTAATTGATGAAACTGGTTTGGTATTATATGATAATAAAGTACATGATGAAATATTAGAAAATCATAATAACCGTCCAGAAATAATAAGTGCCTATAAGCATGGTAGAAGCAGTATTAAACGCTATTCAAACAGTATCAATGAAGATACTTATTATTTAGCACAAATTACTTCAACTAATATGATATTACGTTTATCAATTAGTGAAAATACATTTATGGATTCAAATAAAACAAGTATTACTATTATGATATTTATAGCAATTATAATTACAATAATTGCGACAATCTTGGCAAATATTTTAAGTAAAAAATTAATTGACCCTATCGTCAGTATTGATTTAAATCATCCTTTAAAAAATAACACATTTAATGAATTATCACCATTACTACAAAAAATAGATGATAATAATAAAATGAGAAGTGAATTTAGTGCCAATGTTTCTCATGAATTAAAATCTCCTTTAACCGTTATTTTAGGTTATGCAGAAATAATGGCAAAATCAGATATAGATCAAAAAAGAAATATAAAATTTAGTAATATTATCTATAAAAAAACTAATCAATTAATTACAATGATTGATAATATCATGCAAATATCTAAACTTGATGAAACAACCAGTGAAATCAATATGGAACAAATTAACTATTCAAAAATCGTCAATATGGTTGTAAGTGAACTTGATTATAAAATTGTCAGAAGTCACATAAGTGTAAAAATCAGGTGTCATAATGTAATTGGTTTTGGTAATGAAACACTTATTCATGAACTATTGTATAATTTAGTTGATAATAGTATTAAATATAACAAGACTAACGGATCAATAGTAATTAATATTAAAGTTATAGATAAAATGGTTAACATTGTCATCAAAGACACTGGAATTGGTATTAGTAATGAACAAACAGCAAGAATATTTGAAAGATTTTATCGTATTGATAAGTCACATAATCAAGCAATAAAAGGTTCAGGCTTAGGACTATCATTAGTCAAACATATCGTTATTTTACATGGTGGTACAATAAATGTGGAAAGTGCATTAAATAAATATACGAAATTCACGATTGATATTCCTGTAGGTGATTAAATTAATTCATTAAACTAAACTTATTTTTATATAAATTTTAGTTTTTTTATGCTTTTATAATTAATTCGTTAACAATATTATTATAAAAAAAGTAGCTAATTATACATATTTTGTGTTTTTAGCTACTTATGTTTTATCATCAAACATGCTATATTGTTACTCTATTTTAAAACTCTTTTTTAGAATATATATTCAACGAAATAAAATACGAAATTGTAAAAGATATTATCGCAACTATTATTTTTAAAAAATTATTTAATGGAGAAATAAGTAAACTTAATGTTGCAAACATAGCCATAAAAAAGTATATAGACAGCTTACTAGTTCCATATTTTAAAGCAAGAGGATGTATAATTGCAGGACACACAAACATTCCTATGATACCATATACCATCGCAAACTCTAATCTATCAAAGATAATAGGTTGTTTAGTTAAATAAACAATTAACACCATTAATGAACTACAAAATAATAAAAATATAAAAAAGCCAACAAATGCAAGGTATCTTGCTGTAATTATATCATATTTACTTAAAGGCAATGTTTTTTCAAACTTGTTATACGATGATAACTCATCTTGTTTAACTCCTTCACAGCAAATAAGAAATGATGATACCCAAACTACTATTAATGATGAACTTAATAAATCACAACTTTTATAAAAATAAACTTCAACACTTACACAAAAAGCCAATATTAATGTAGTTACAAATATAACCGCTAAATAGTTTTGTGAAGCATATAAGTTATTTCTTAAATGACCTTTCATTTCATTATTCCTCCTAATTTCATGTTTTTGACAAAGTTATTAATTTTATATGACTTCAATATAATTACAATTGTTTTTTTCTGTAAATATTTAGCGATACAAAATAAGATAAACAAAACATTATAATCGCAATTATAATACCAAATATTCTAAAAAATAAATTCGCATCAACACCATTTGGTACAAATGGTCCTATTACAAGTGATACAAATATGAAAATGAAAGCAGATCCTGCTGCTGCTATCATCATAATAGTATCACTTTTTTCATATCCAAGTTTTAAGATTGCAGGATACATAAAAGCAGGAGTCATTAATTGAGAAAATATTCCAAAAGAAATTGAATATCCTACTCGTTCAAAATTTATTGGAACTTTAGTTAATAATACAACTATAATAGTTAGAATACTACATACCAAACTAATCACAGCGTATATTAAAAATGAAAGATATCTAGCCTTTACTACATCACTTCTTTTTATTGGTAATGTAATTTCAAATCTATTCCATTTAGATACGCTATCTTGTTGAAAGCTTACACCATATAATCCAAGAAACATCGCAAATTGAAAAAATATAATCATAAACAAAGAATCTGAATGTCCATTAATTAAACATTCAAGCAATGCTACAATTGCGATAACTGATGATAAACAAGCAGTTATCAACAATGTATTTTGGGCAGAGTATAGATTATTCCTTATTAATCCTTTCACATATTTTCCTCCTTGATAATTAAAATCAATATTTCATCAATTGTTGTATTATCAACTATAATATGAGGATATTTCTTTGAAAATACAGCTTTATCTGTAACTAGCACCTCTGTTTGAAGACCTCTTTTTCGATAAGAAATATAATCATTTCTATCTAAGTTTTCAAAATCAATACTCTTGCATCTTGCAATTCCATACTCATAAATTAGTGTATCTTTTTTTTCAGTCAAGATAATTTTACCATCACTAATAAAAGTTATATAATCAGCAATTTTTTCTAAATCACTAGTAATGTGTGATGAAATTAGAATTGAATGTGATTCATCTTCAACAAATTCTAAAAATATATCCAATATTTCTTCCCGAACAACAGGATCAAGGCCAGCTGTTGCCTCATCTAAAATCAATAATTTTGCCTGATGTGATAATGCAACTGCAATTGAAAGTTTCATTGACATACCACGTGAGAAAGTTTTAATTTTCTTATTTTTATTTAAATCAAATCTTTCAAGCAAACTAATAAACTTTTTATTATCCCAATTTGCATAAATATCACTAAGTACTTTTTCTAATTTGCTAGGTGTTAAATTTCCTGAAAAATTAGTAGCATCAAATACAACTGCAATATCATTACGGATATTTTTTTTACTATCTAATAGTTGCTGACCAAAAAAATTTACTGTACCACTATCTTTACTAATTATATTTAAAATTGCATTAATTGTTGTAGTTTTCCCTGCTCCATTTTTTCCAACAAACCCCATAATAGAACCATTTGGAACATCAAAACTAACATTATCCAACTTAAAACTTGAATTTTTATAAGACTTACTAAGATTTGTAATTTCTAAGCTATTCTTCATTTAATTATCCTCCTTATTGTATTTACTCATTAAATCAACAATTTTATTATCAATTAATAATTCACTTATTTCTACATATCCCGAGACAGTTTTCGCATTTACTACTAATTTCTCTAATCCTGCTTGTGTAAACTCAGCATAATCATCTTTTGTACCACTTGCTGATTCATGAACCATGTTATATCCACCAACATCTTTTGCATATATACTAGTACCACCACTTATACTTTCAAAATTAATTTGCTTAGTTCCTTTGTTCACAACGATAATTGCGTCACTTTGTATTGTATCTATTAGAATATTTTCACCACTTCCAATAAATTTTATATCTCCACTTACTGATTCAATAACTATATTATTGGCATTAGTTGAAACAATTTTATCTCCAATAGTTGCATTAATTAAAATATTATTTGCACTAAAAACATCTATTTCAACATCACCACTTCCTGTAGTAATATCATAATCTAAAATTTTATCATTTGGCACTTGAATTATAATTGATCCATTTGAGTGTGTGTTTACTCCAATAGCATATCCTTGATCATAATATAATATATTATTTTTAACTTCAACAAATGGTTGTTTTACTATACCTATTGCCTTATTATCAATTGTAGATTTAATTGAAACATTATTTACATCACTTTGTAATATGATAATTGATGCATCAACTGAATCAATCACAATAGAGTTTATATCACTAAATTGCTCATCTATTAAATAATTTTTACTACTACCTGATTCCTTAATCGATATAATGAATATCATTGCTATTGCAATGATAATTATTCCTGTAATTAGATTCCTAATTACTATACTAATACAGTTATTTTTCATACTCATAATAGTTTAGTTACTTTCATACTAATTATCCTTAGTATAAAATATATCTAATAAACTAACTATTCTTTCAAATGAAATTCCATTTTCAATAGCAAGTTGAGTAACAATTTGTAAATGTTTTTCTATTTCCTTTTGTTTTTCTTCCTTGATAAAATCTTTATTTTGAGAAGAAACAAAACTTCCCCTACCGACAGTAGTTTCGATAAATCCATCTCTTTGCAAGTCTTCATAGGCCTTTTGAACTGTTATAACACTAACATGTATTGTCTTAGCCAAAAAACGCATAGATGGGATAGCATCACCACTCTTGAGTTCACCACTCATTATTAATGCCTTAACTTGTGATGTTATTTGTTCATAAATCGGCTTTGAAGTATTACTACTAATAATAATTTCCAACAAGAACCCTCCTTTTGTAATATAGTGTACTTAATGCACAAGTACACTATATTACATTACAAACATCATGTCAATCAATTTTTAATATTACTTAGTATTTATATCACTTTACTCATTAATAACGTATTAAATTTCTAAATGGTATAAAAAAAGCTATGGTTTCCCATAACTAAACTGTACCCCGTGTCAAGGACAAATAAATAAAACACAGCAATATTTAACCAG
>CAMQTJ010000086.1 GCA_947037125.1 uncultured Holdemania sp. | reverse complement strand
ATTTAATGACAATGATAAAGTCCATGATGTCGGATCACTTGCTCTAACATATGAAACATATAAAGCACCACCAATCATTGCATATACAGTTGCTAAAATAAAAGCTAATAAACGGTATTTTAATAAACTGATCCCCATAGCTTGTGCAGCAGATTCACTATTTTTCATCGCTAATAACGCTCGACCTGTTGGTGAATTGATCAAATTAATTGTTATAACTATCATAATAAATAATACAGCTAAAATTAGAAAGAATGTTGTCTCCCTATCTAATTGAATACAATTAAATAATGTCGGGAATGGAACTCCTCTAATACCTGATGTACCATTTGTAAATGGGTTAGGTGTTTTAAACATCTCAAGTAAGATTTCTGATAAACCCAAAGTTATAATTGCTAAATACATACCTTCAATTCTAAGTGAAATAAAACCAACTACACTTCCCATAATTACAGCAACTACTACTACTACAAGTAAAATTACAATAAACGGCATATTTGCCATTTTAAGCATATTACCAGCTACATATGTTCCTACTCCAATAAATCCTGCTGTTCCAAGACTTGCCAAACCGCCATAACCAAGTAGTAAGGAAAATCCCATTGCAACTATAGTATAAATTAGTGTTTGTGCTAAAGCTTTTGATAATGTTAAACTAATCAGTCCATCAGTAGTCATATATAATATTTGAAAAAAAGCTAATACAACTACTAATATTACAAAACTGAACAATGGATTTTTTACAACTTTATTGACTTGTTGTTTGCGAATATCTTTCAATTCTTCTTTATAGTTTTCCATAATTAAACCTTCTTCGCTATCTTTTTACCAAATAAACCAACCGGCTTAATTAAAACTACTAATAAAATAAGTGAATATAATATTACACTTCCCCATAAACTATTATAAAGTGCAATGACACCTTTAGTTAATGGAATTAATATAGCACCAATAATAGGACCATAAAATGATGAAAACCCACCAAGTATACAAGCCATAAATCCATTTACTTGAACAGATATCATCATATTCGCATCTACAACACCTGTTTGAGAAGCCATTAAGATGGCACCTGTTGCACCAAGTGCACCTGCAATTGACCAACTTAGAGCTGTAATTAAACGCGTATTAACACCCATCATATTAGCAACCATTTCATTTGAAGCAGTAGCACGAACGCCTAATCCCCACTTAGTAAATTTTAGCGCCATAAATAGTATAGCTAAAATTAATGCACTTAATAAAACGATAAATAATCCATTTTTAGTAATGTATAAATCCATTGAAAGAAAATTAAATTCTAAATTACCTTCAAAAAAACGTGAAAACTCAAATGGTACTGTTCCATATATAATTGGTAATAAAGCACTGATTACTATAACTAAACCCATAGTTATCATTTGCTTACCAATTATGTTTATTTGCTTTGCATTTCTAATTATTACAACATCGATTAACAAACCAATTATAAAACTTGAAAGTATTCCTAAAAATATTGCAAAATATAAATTGATTCCCATTTTATTTGATAACAGTGAAGCTGTAAATACACCTACTGTTGCCATCATTCCTTGAGCAAAATTTGTTGTAATTGATGTCTTGAATATTAATGTAATACCCATTGTTGCTAAAGCTAAAATACCTGCTAAATGTAAATTACTTAATATTGTTTGTATTATTGAATCTAGTCCCATAAGTTACCCCCATTTAATAATATTTGCTGCCCATACATAACCGATTCCAGCAGCCAACATACATACCACACTGTCTTTTTTTACTTTACCTTGTTCAAGAGCAAGGTGAAGAGATAATATTTGATCTATTTGCCCAACGTGTCCATAGTCATTAAGATAAATTGATTGGTCACTTGTCAGTCCTAAAGCTTTTACCATTGAATCATGTCCTGATCGTTTAATATGCAAAATCGCTAGATAATCAATGTCAGCTTTAGTTAATGAAGCTTTCTCTAATGATACTTCGATACATTTGTTCCAATTTGGCATTGAAACTTCATTTAGTCTAGCTTTCATTTTAACTGGATCTAATAATCTTAATGATTTATTTGCTTCCATATAATTTTCACTACTAATAGGATTTACTGTTCCACCAATTTCAACCCCTGCCGTTCTTGCAAGAGATCCATCAGCGATAATATGTGATCCTAAAAGTAAATTTTTATTATAGTTTTTCTTTAAAATTAAAGCACCACCACCTGCTGATAAATTAAACATCATTGACATGTTTTTATCAGTGTAATCAACATAATCACAGTTTCTATAACCACCAACAACTAGTACTGTATTGATATTTTCATCAGCTATTAGCATATCTTTAGCAATCTTCATTGCACTTACACATGTACAACATCTATTTTGAACATCTATACCCCAAGCATTTACTGCACCGATTCTATCTTGTATATATAAAGCAGATGTTGTTAATGGATATTCTTTCCATTCTTCACCAATACATAAGATAACATCAATTTCTTTAGGGTCAACTCCTGTATTTTTCAAACAATCTAATGCAGCTAAAGCTCCCATCTCCTGTGTACCATCACAAGCTTCATTTGAAGGTACTGTTTTTGATGTGATTCCTAACTTTGATTCAACAGCTTCTGCAGTCCACATTCCATTTGTTGCATCAGCAATATCTTTTGCACTCATTCTAGTTTTTGGTAAATATATACCAGTTCCTACTATTCCAACATTAATTTTTTTCATTTTATTTCCCCTTCAATTATTATAATCTCATACCACCATCAACTTGAATTGTTTGCCCTGTAATATAACTAGCCTCATCACTTGCTAAAAATAGAGCAGCATTTGCAATTTCAACAGGTTGACCTAAACGTCCAAGCATTGTCATTTTTGCAAATTTATCTAATAAATCCTGTGGTACCGTTTTTAAAATATCAGTCATCGTATATCCTGGTGCTATTGCATTAACACGAACATTACCACCTTTAAGTGCAAATTCTTTTGCCCATGATTTACTCATACCAATAATTCCAGCTTTAGTTGCTGCATAATTTGCCTGACCAATATTTCCAAATACACCTACAACACTTGAAATATTAATTATACTTCCTGATTGATTAGCTTGCATGTGAGGACCAACAAGTCTTGTTAAATTGAATACACCTTTTAAATTAACATCAATAACAATGTTCCATTGATCATCTGTCATTTTTCGAGTTAGTGAATCTTTAGTTATACCTGCATTATTAACTAAAATATCAATTTTCCCATATTTTTCAATTGCATAAGCTACTAATTCTTCACAATTATTTGTGTCAGTAACATTTAAATGATAACCTTCAACATTTTCACATTCGTAAGTTAACTCACTCATGTCAGCAGCTATTACTAAAGCACCTTGCTTCGCAAACATTTCAGCCATCTCTTTACCTAAACCTCTTGCACCACCTGTAACTATTGCGACTTTATTTTGTAGTCTCATATTTTTTTCTCCTTTATTTAATATTTTTCACGACAATAGCAGTACCCATACCACCACCAATACATAATGAAGCTAATCCATATTCACTATTTTGTTTTTTCATTTCATGTAATAGTGTTACAATAATACGATTTCCACTCGCACCTACTGGATGACCAATTGCAATTGCTCCACCATTTACATTTATTTTCGCAATTAATGCTTCTTTATCAATATCATGATCTTGTAATAATTCTTCAATTACACCAAGACTTTGAGCAGCAAAAGCTTCATTTAATTCAACTAAATCCATATGCTTTAAAGTTAAATTTGTTTTCTCTAATACCTTTTTAATTGCCCCTGTTGGTCCAAGTCCCATAACCTTAGGATCAACACCTGCTTGTGCATAACCAATTACTTCTGCCATTGGTTTCAAATTATATCTTAAAACTGCTTCCTCACTTGCCAATAGAACAAAACTCGCACCATCATTAATACCTGATGAATTTCCTGCTGTAACACAACCGTCCTTTACAAATGCAGGTCTTAATTTAGCTAATTTTTCTAATGTTGTATTATGATTAATATATTCATCAGTATCAAAGCTTATAATTTCTCTTTTAACTTTTACATCAAATGGAACAATTTCAGATTTAAACTTGCCCTCATTACAAGCAAATGAAGCTTTGGTTTGAGAATTAATTGAAAATTCATCTTGTTGTTGTCTTGTAATATTATATTTGCTAGCAATATTTTCTGCTGTAACTCCCATATGAATCTTATCAAATGCATCAGTAAGTGCATCATATATCATATGGTCGACTACTTTAATATCGCCCATCTTACTTCCTGTTCTAACGTTTTTAGGTAACAACATTGGAGCATAGCTCATACATTCACTACCACCTGCTACTATAATTTCATGATCACCATTACTAATACTACATACACCATTCATAACAGCTTTCATACCACTACCACAAATCATGTTAAGTGAGTAAGCACATTTTTCAACTGGTATCTTTGCCTTAATAGCAATTTGTCTAGCAATTCCTTGAGCTAAATTTGCACTCAATACATTACCACAAATTAGTTCATCCACATCTTTTGGGTTAACGTTTCCTTCTAATAATAACTCTTCAACAACTTTTGCACCTAAATCTGCAGGATGAGTATCCTTTAAACTACCTAAAAATGATCCAACAGCCGATCTTTTAGCACTTACAATGTATACTTTATTCATTTTTCCCACTTTCTAGTCAAATTTAATTTTTTATTTTTTTGACTTAAATAATACAACTATCGATAAATTCGATGACTGTCTTTCAACATTCCAGTAAGTGGAACATGAGTCAACATTCATGTTAATTACATGATAACGCTAAGAATAACGAATGTCAACAATAATGTATGCGTTTTCATTAAAAAGTTTTTTTATTTGCTTTTATATTCACAACAAAAATATTAAAAAAGCCTTTAGGAAAGGCATATTCAATGCTTAAAGGCTTTTTTGTTATTATTAATTTATTAACTAATCGAATATTACTTAAAATACTTCAAAAAAAAGTTTTAGTTAAAAATTGCACAAAACTATTGACTATTAATTTAATAAGTATTAACATAAACATGAAAATAAGTTCACATTAGTGAAAACTTGAAGGGAGATTTACAATGATTGGAAAAGCAGTAAGTGAAATGACTATAGGTCAAAGCGCTAGTTTTACTAAAACAATAACAGAAACAGATATTACGCTGTTTGCTGGTATTACAGGAGATTTTAACCCTGTGCATATCAATGATGAATATGCAAAAGAATCAATGTTTAAGAAAAGAATTGCTCATGGTATGTTATCTGGGTCACTTTTTTCAACAGTTTTAGGTACTCAATTACCAGGGGCTGGTAGTATTTATTTAGGTCAAGAACTTAAATTTACAAAGCCTGTCTTTATTGGTGATACTATTACAGCATCTGTAAAAGTTATTGAGTTAAATATTGAAAAAAATAAAGTTATTTTAGAAACAATTGCTACAAATCAAAATAATGATATCGTTATTAAAGGTACAGCAACATTACTTCCACCTAAGAAAGTGCAGGTATAATAATGAATTTCGAACTAAGTCCACAACAACAGTTAATGAAAAAAATGTTCACAGAATTTGCAGAAAACGAAGTAAAACCTGTTGCTGCATATATTGATGAACACGAAGTTTTCCCTGTTGAAACTGTTGAAAAAATGGTTAAATGTAAAATGCTGGGTATCCCCTTTTCGCTTGATTACAAAGGTGCTGGTGCTGATTATATTAGTTATATCTTAGCTGTTGAAGCACTAAGTAAAGTATGTGGAACTACAGGTGTTATTTTATCAGCGCATACTTCTTTATGTGCTGCACCTATCCATGATTTTGGAACTGACTTTCAAAAAGAAAAATATTTAGTTCCTTTATGTTCAGGAGAAAAACTTGGGGCATTTGGTCTAACTGAACCAAACGCTGGTACTGATGCTTCGCAACAACAAACTACTGCAAGATTAGATGGTGACAATTATATAATTAATGGTTCTAAAATATTCATTACTAATGCTGGTTATGCTGATATTTATGTTATTTTTGCAATGACTGATAAAACAGTTGGTACTAGAGGAATTAGTGCATTTATTCTAGACTCTACAATGGAAGGTTTTTCAATTGGTAAAAAAGAAGCAAAACTTGGAATTAAAGCTAGTTCTACTTGTGAACTAATATTTGATAATGTTGTTGTACCTAAAGAAAATTTACTAGGACAAGTTGGAAGAGGATTCAAGATTGCCATGAATACCCTTGATGGTGGTCGTATTGGTATTGCTGCTCAAGCATTAGGTATTGCTCAAGGTGCTATTGATGAAACTGTTGCATATACAAAAGCTAGAAAACAATTTGGAAAGCCTATTTCAGCATTTCAAAACACTCAATTTCAACTTGCTGATATGCAAACAAAAGTTGAAGCTGCAAGATTATTAGTATATCAAGCTGCTTGGCTAAAACAAAATAAAAAGCCATATACAACACAAGCTGCAATGGCTAAATTATTTGCATCAGAAACTGCAATGGAAGTTACTACTAAAGCAATCCAATTATTTGGTGGTTATGGTTATACAAGAGATTATCCAGTAGAAAGAATGTTTAGAGACGCAAAAATAACTGAAATTTATGAGGGAACTAGTGAAGTTCAACGTATGGTTATTAGCGGATCTATGCTACGATAAGGGGAAATTATGAAAATTATAGTATTAGTTAAACAGGTTCCTGATACAACTGAAATTCAAGTTGATAAAAAAACTGGAACATTAATAAGAGATGGTGTTAAAAGCATAATAAATCCTGATGATCTTGCAGGTTTAGAAGAAGCACTTTGCTTAAAAGATAAATATGGTGCACATGTAAGTGTATTAACTATGGGACCTCCACAAGCAAGCAGTATGTTAAAAGAATGTTTGGCACGTGGATGTGACGAAGCTATTTTATTAACAGATATGAAATTTGCAGGTAGTGATACATGGGCAACTTCAAATGCACTTGCTGCTGCTATTAAAAAATTAGATTATGATTTAATAATCGCTGGAAGACAAGCAATTGATGGAGATACAGCACAAGTTGGTCCTCAAACTGCTGAAAGATTAAACTTACCTCAAATAACTTATGTACAAGAAATTGTAGAAGTTGAAAATGATGTCTTAACTGTAGTTAAAAACTGGGAAGATTATTTAGAAACTTTACAAGTTGAACTACCATGTTTAATTACAACACTTGCTACTATGAATAAACCAAGATATATGAATTGTGCTGATATTTGGACAGCTATTGAAAAAGATGTTAAAGTTATTAAATTTGTAGATACTGACTTAAAAGATTCTGATGTTGGTCTAAAATCTTCACCAACCAATGTTAAAAGAACTTTTACAAAAGATGTTTCTAATGCAAATGAAATATTAAATATCGATGCACAATCAGCAGCAAAAAGAATATTAGCAGATCTTGTTAGTAAACAATTAATTGTTTTAGGAGATAATCATGAAAATAACTAAAGATATTTACGTATTTATTGAACAACGTGAAAATAAAATATTACCTGTAAGTTTTGAATTATTAAATGAAGCTAACAAGTTAGTAGCGAAAGTAAAACATTTAAACTATCATGTTGTAGCCGTAGTATTAGGATATAACATTAGCGATTTAACAAAAGAAATAATCGGACATGGTGCTGATAAAGTTATCGTTTGTGATGATGAATTATTAGAAAAATATTCAACTCAATATTATTGCGATGTTTTAAGTTTAGTAGTTAATGAATATAATCCTGACTCACTTTTAATTGGAGCAACTGTTCTTGGTCGTGACTTAGCACCTCGTGTATCTGCAAGAGTAAACACAGGACTTACAGCTGATGCTACTATGATTAATGTTTGCGATGAAGATAGTGAACAAGCTTTATTATTAGTTACACGACCTGCCTTTGGTGGTAACCTATATGGAACAATTGTTTGTCCAAATACTCGCCCTCAAATGGCAACAATCAGACCAAATGTCTTTGAAATTGGTGCATTTGATAAAACAAAAGTTGGAGAAGTTATTAACTTTGAAGTTAAAATTACTGATTTACCTCAAGTTGTTTCTACAGCAATTACAAAAAAAGAGATTAAAGGTGTTAATATTGCAAGTGCTAACTTCATTATTTCAGTTGGACGAGGAATGGCAAAACATTTAGATGTTGCGAAAGAAGTTTGTGAATCTTTAAATGCTACAATGGCTTGTTCTCGTGCAATCGTTGATGAAGGATTAGCTGAAAAAGAAATTCAAGTAGGACAAACTGGGACTACTGTAAGACCAAATGTTTATATTGCATGTGGAATTTCTGGTGCTGCACAGCATATTGCTGGTATGGAAAATGCCGATTATATCATTGCAATCAATACAGATCCAAATGCTGCTATCTTCTCTATTGCGAATATGGGAATAGTTGGTGATGCTAGTGTTGTATTAAAAGAATTGAAAAATTTATTAGCTAAATAATTAAATTAAAAGATGTAGGCAAATATACTGTACCCTATAAGATAGACACGAAAATAAAACGTGCATATTTTATAGGGTTTTTATATAATTATAGAAAAGGAGTAATATTATGGGAAAAAATTAT
>CAMQTJ010000085.1 GCA_947037125.1 uncultured Holdemania sp. | reverse complement strand
GTTTTAGTGCCCTATTACCTTCAAGTGCCATTTGTGTTATAAACCCTGCATCCTCTAAGTTTATTTGCAATAATCTTGATATTGCAAGTTCATCTTCTACAATTAATATTTTTATCATATAATACCTCTAATTTAATTTTACCATATTTTTGTATCATAAAGGTATCATATCCTATAATAAAAAAAGCACCACAATTAAGTGATACTCTAAATATATATCTAATAAACATTATATTATTAATTAATACTTTATACTTTAATCAATATCACTCATTGGATAGACTGAATCTAAGTCCTCCCACATATGAGTTAAATTATTAAAAACTTGAATCAAATCAATTGGTGCAAGCCTTACTGATTGTTCACTTTCAATACTTTTAACTTCACGTAAGCCACCTTCCATTCCAGTAATACCATACGCACCTATTTTAGATACAGAATCATCAGGATTTCCTAAATAAATAAGATAAGTTTTCCCAACCTCAATATCATTATTTGTATTAGGTATGTATTTGATATAAGGTAGATGATCCTTTACTTGCGCGTATTTATTATTTTGTTTAGCAGGATTTAGTGAATTAAAATAATCCTCATAACTTACAATACCTCCCAAGCGAGTGTATAGTATTTCATCATTTTGGGCTAAATCACCTTTAATCACTTTATCAATTACAAGTTTACCATAGGTAATAGGTCTTGATGAATTTTGTGTTACTTCATTTATCACACTTCCACCATCAATAGATTTTACTGTTGCAATAACAATAGAAGTACTTATTTCATCCATCACTTTAGGATCACTTATATCTACAGACAAACACAATATAGAGCCAAATTCATGTATTTGTTTTGAATCAATTGATGCATAGGCATCATAATACTCAATTGGCATTGGAGTTACAGTTACTTTATCATTAATATCGTTATTGAATGTTTTATCATTATTTTTATAAACGCCACAAAACAAGATATACATAAAAACCATAATTATAGCAATTATTATTGTTATTAATAAATATTTATTGAATTTATATTTAGAACTAATTTCATTTTTTTTCATCATGTTTACCTCACATTATAATTTTAACACATTTTTGTTTAAATAAAAGATATAAACATAACTATGTTATTTTATTATTTTAAACTATGCTATGAATTAATGACTTTATTATTTCTGTATAATTATCTTTTATACAAGTTATATTATCGATATGATTAATATAATTTATCTTTTTTAATAACCTTAGTCAATAATTTGAATTATGTTTAATATTAGTGATCGCTTAATAATTAGAGTGTCTTTTTTCTTTTTGCAATCGTGTTCAATCAAAACCCAATCGTCATCAAATTCCAAAATAGTTCCCTTAAAACTAAATTCTACTAATGATGACACTGATGGTTCAACTGTATACAAAGGTTTAGCTAAAAAAATCTTACAGTACTTACTTAAATAATCCGGAAGAAGTATAGATGTAAGTTTTGACGAAGAGTTTGGCGCACTTTTTTTATCTTCTTTATTCAATAAATCATCTTTTAATGTATAAATATAGTAAAGTAAAATAAATAACAAAAAGGTATTAAAGTTCATTAAATTGTCTCCTTTATCGTTATAGCGACTATGCTATCAATTTCTATTAGTCGTAAATGCATTTCTTTTTGTTTCAAAAAATTTTTTACAGGATAATCAACTTTTATCCATTCGTCACTAACATCAATAATTGTGCAATTATCTACTGACGATTCATAAATTCCACTCTTTGCAATATCACAGATACTCAGTTCAATTTTACATATCCTACCGACAAATTTTTTTAGAATTACAGATGTTTTTTTCATTTCATTTTTTTTAGATTGTACTATAATATCTATTTTATCTTCAACAAGATCATTAAGATTAATTTTATATAAAATAGATAGCTCAATTGCTTTATCTATTGATGGTGCACCCTGCCCTGTTTCCCAGTTTGATATAGTTTGACGGCTAACTGATAGTAAGTCTGCAATTTCTTGTTGACTACCACCATGCTTTTTTCTTAGCAATAATAATTTATCATGTAACATATTATTTCTCCTTTTTATCTAACTAAAGTATAGTATGTATATTAGTAAAAAACTAGCAAATTTCTTTATAAGTTTGTAAAATATAGTTAACATGATAATAATTATATCAATTAATTTTCTCATTTTTCGATTATTTCAATTAACTACTATATCTATATTATTTACAAATTATACAAAATAAAAAGCAAATCAATTGATTTGCTTATTGTATAATTCTATTAACGTTGATAACTGATTCAATCTTTTTAAGATTAGCAATTAATACTCTTAAATGTTCAAAATTATCTACTTGAACAATCATTTTAGTAGTAACTGTAAGTGTTTCATTATTTACATCACTAGAAATGTTTTGAAGCATTGCTTTATTTTGTGAAGTAACTGTAACAATATCTGTTAATAAAAAATTACGGTCAGAACTTAACATTAATAAGTGTGCAAAATAATGGTGTTTTTCACTAATATCATCCCACTTAACTTCAATTAATCTTTTCTTTTCATTAATAATATTAGGGCAATCTACACGATGAACCTTAACACCTGAACCTTTGGTAATATAACCAATAATTTCATCACCATGGATTGGCAAACAACATTGAGCCAATGATAGCATCATTGTTTCTACACCTTCAACTTTAATACCTGTTTTAGATGAATTTTTTGTAGGCATTTCACGATTATATATTTTTTCAATACTTTCATTATCTAAGTTAACACTCTTTTTTTGATTGGTTAACTTTTCAACAAAATTAACTACTGATACTGATTTAACTGCAATTGCATATAATAAATCAACATAAGTCGATAATCTAAATTGTGCTACTACTGACTCTATTTTATTTTTATCTAAATAATCAGCTTCATTAAAACCGCGTTTACGTAATTCTTCTTTTAAGATTTGTTCACCTTTAGAGACAAATTCAGCTTTACGCTCAGTTTCTTTTTTCATTATTACATTTTTAATTTTGTTTTTTGCATGTTGCGTCTTTACAAACTTCAACCAATCTTCACTAGGTCCTGTTGATTGTTTACTTGTTTTGATCTTAACAACATCTCCAGTTTTTAAAGGTGTATTAAGTGGCACAAGAATTTCATTAACGATAGCACCTACTGTACAATGGCCAACTTCTGTATGCACACGATAAGCAAAATCTATTGGACATGCACCTTGTGGTAAATCTATAATTCTACCAAGTGGTGTCATTACATATACATTCGCATCAAAGATATCGGTTGTAACAGCCTCCATATAACCCTTAGGATCATCATAGCTTGCTTCAGCATCAACATTTACAAAATCTTTAAACCAAGATAATTTAGATTCAATTTCTTTTTGTTCTTTGTTTTGATCATATTTACGACTCTCTTTATAAGCCCAATGAGCAGCAATACCATTATCAGCAATATCATCCATAAATTCAGTACGTATTTGCACCTCAAATATCCTACCATCATCACCAACTATTGTTGTGTGTAATGATTGATACATATTCATCTTAGGCATTGCTATATAGTCTTTTAAACGACCAGGAATTGGACGATATTCAGAATGAATATGACCTAATATTTCATAACAGTTTAATTCTGTTTTAGTTACTATTCTTATTGCCAACAAATCTAAAATTTCTTCAAATCTTTTATTTTTTGTTGTCATTTTTTTATATATACTATATAAATGTTTACTTCTACCAAATATTCTAAATTCAATATTTTGAGCTTTAAGTGTTTTTGATATGTGATCCAACATATTAGTAACTTGTAGATCACGTTCATTTTTCTTATTCTCTACAAGTTTTGCAATTCGATAATACTCATCTTTATGAATATAGAAAAAACTTAAATCTTCTAATTCATTTTTAATTTCAGATAAACCTAAACGATGAGCAATTGATGCATATATAGCAAGGGTTTCTTTTGCTATTTTAACTTGTTTTTCAGGACTTTGAAATTGCAAAGTACGCATATTATGTAGACGATCAACAAGTTTAATTAAAATAACACGAATATCTTTTGCCATAGCAATAAAGATTTTACGATGATTTGCAGCTTGATATTCCTTTTCATCTTTAAATTTAATATTCCCAATTTTAGTAACAGCTTCTACAAGCATTGTGATTTCTTCACCAAAAATTTCAGTCATTTCATCTTTTGTTACACTACAATCCTCTAAAACATCATGCAATAACCCTGCACTAATCGTACTTGGTCCCGCATGTAGTTTAGCTAAATTATAACCAACTTGTATAGCATGAATCATGTAAGGTTCTCCACTTTTACGCAGTTGTCCCTCATGCATGCTTTGGGCATACAAATATGCTTTTTTTATTAATTCAAGGCTATCTTCATTTTTGATATATTCTTTAATTGGAACAAACATTTCTTCCATATTATTAGCAACATCATTTTGCATACATAATCACCCCCTTAGTGATTTTTGTTTACTAGTATTTCATTATTGTATAAATATCGTAACCAGGTAAAATATCGCGACCTTTAAGTTCACATAATTCAATTAAAAATGCACAACCAACAACTATTCCACCAAGTTGTTCAATCATTTTAATAGTACCTTCAACAGTACCACCTGTCGCAAGTAAATCATCAACAATTAAAACTTTTTGACCTTTAGTTATTGCATCTTTATGTATATGCAATTCATTTGTACCATATTCTAAAGTATATTCATAACTTACTGTTTCTCTTGGTAATTTACCAGGTTTTCTTACTGGAATAAATCCTATTTCTAATTCAGTAGCAACAGGACATCCAAAAATAAATCCACGTGATTCAGGACCTGCAATAACATCAGCCCCAACTTTAATAGCATATTCTTTTATTAAATCACAAGCATGCTTATATGCCTTACCATCAGCCATTAATGGTGTGATATCTCTAAATAAAATTCCTTCTTTAGGAAAATCTTGTATTTCTGCAATATATTGTTTTAAATCCATTGTAATTACCTCCCGACAATATTAAGATTATATCATTTTATTAACTTTTTTGCACTGATTAATTGTATACTTTACTCACAATTAAGCTCAATTTGCTATTTCCATTATAATTATTGATACTTAAACTACCTACAATTTTTTCTATATTTAAATCCAAACAATCTTTTTTCAATTTAAATGAAATAGCCTCTAATTGATTACTACTTGATTTTAAGTTCCATTTAGGATAAATATCTTTGATAATTAATGTATTATTTACTTCAAAATTATCAATACATAATTCAGGTAATACAAAACCTTGACCAAATGGATAATATTTTTTTAGTTGAATAAAATCTTCTACATTTAAATCAGCTAAAGAAATATTAAGATAGTCACTTTTTTCTTCAAAAACATAATCTTTCATTTTAGTTTGGACATAATTATTAAAAATAGTAAAATCTTCTACTTTTATTTCTATACCACAAGCCATCTTATGACCACCAAACGATGTGAAACTATTTTTAAAATCATTAAAAAACTCCATTAAATCTAATTGACCATCACTTCTTGCACTACCTTTTAATTTATCCTTATTGTTTGTCATAATGATTGTAGGCTTATTTGTATTACGAGCAACACTACCAGCTACTAGCCCTACAATACCTTCAGATATCTCATCACTTTTAATTACATTAAATTTATCATCAGTCAAAAATGTATTTACTAAATCACATGCTTTTTTCGATAATTTTTTACGTTCATTATTAACATTATTTATTTGTAATGAAAAATTTAAAATTAAATCTTGATCATTACTCAAAAAATATTTGACTAAAGTATTAGGATTGTACTTATCTGATAAGCGACCCAATGCGTTAATTTTAGGCACTATTTGATAAGCAATAACTGTTTCATCAACTATTTGTGTTTTACCATCAACAAGTCCTTTAATTACACTTATATTTGATTGATTAATTATATTCAAACCATTTTTTACAATTACTCTATTTTGTTTTTTAAGTTGCATCATATCACCAATGGTAGCAATGCACGCTAATGCAGCATTCAATTGATTATTACCAATTAATTTCAAGCTTAACATATAAGCAATTCCTGCCCCACACAAATAAGAAAAATCATCACCCATATTTGATGGATGAAGTAAAAAATCCCATGTATAAACTTCTTGAATTAAATGATGATCTGTTATAATTATTTCAATGTTTTTTTGATTACATAACTCAATTGCATCTTTTGCAGCAACACCATTATCAACTGTAATGATTAAATCATACCCTTTATCGCTTGCTAAATTGACAGTAGATACATTAAGACCATAACCTTCATTTAATCTATTTGGTATATAATAACCATTATTTATTTGTAATTTATCCAATGTATTTTTCATTATTGTAGTAGCACAAATTCCATCACAATCATAATCGCCAGCTATTAATATTTTTTCATTATTATTTTTAGCATTTAAAATACGTTGAACAACCAAATTAAAATGTGGTGTTTCACATAGTTTAAGTACTTGATTAACATTAAGAATATCAATAATTTCTTCTTCATTTAAATTATTATACTCAAATACTTTTTTTAACAATATATTATTTTGATACTCATTAATTAATTCATTTTCATTCATATTTATCACCCATCATATTATAACATAAAAAAAGACACCCAATGGGTGTCTATGCATTAATTCCTTTAATAGTCATTTCATCTAATGCTTCTTTTTTATCATGTTTAACAATTTTAGCCTTAGGCTTATAGTTACATCTAATGTAATACCATACATATGGAGCTACAAAGATACTAGATAAAGTACCAGCAATTAGGCCAATAAACATTGCGAAATTGAAAGTAAATATCGCACCAGATCCAATTAACAACAAACATATTACTGGAATAATTGTTGTGATTGATGAGTAAACTGATCTAATAAATGTTTTATCAATTGATTGATTAACAATATTTTTGTAATCAACATTAGTTAAATGAGGCTTACTTGTATTACTAACAGTTTCTCTAATTCTATCAAATACAACAATTGAGTTATTAATTGAATATCCAATAATCGCTAAAGCAACTGAAATTAATTCAATATTAACTTCCATTCTAAAGATAGCAAATATAGCAAGTACAATAAGAACATCATGAACTAAGGCAATAATACAACTTACAGCATAGTCTAATTTAAATCTTAAAGTAATATAGATTAACATTACAACCCAAGCTAATAATGATAATAACACAGCACTTTGAACAAGTTCACGCCCAACTACAGGCGTTACTACATTATCATTTGGTTCAATACCATATTGAGCAGTAAATTCATCTTTAATAACAGATAATTCATCTTGATCAAGTGCATCTTTAATAGTTATATAAACTACTTGATCACCTGATTGTTGATATTTACTAACAGTAAAACCTAATGTATCCATTGTAGACTTAACATCATCCATTACAATTGTTTCATTTGATGTAACTGTAATTTTAGTTCCTGAAGAAAAATCGATTCCTAAATTTAAAGGTCCATTAGAACTCATTGTATTAAACAACATCATTACAACAGCAAGTCCTAAAATACACACTGATGCAAGAATTGAATATTTTGCTTTACCAATAAAATCAAATGATTTAAAAGGTCCAAAATAAAATTGTTCTTCTTTTTTACTTACGTTTGGAATATTTGAAAGTTTTACACCAAACCATTGTTTTTTATCATCAAGTCTACCAGATTTAGTAATTTGAGTTAATAAGAAACGAGAAACAGTAACATTTAAGATTAATGTACAAAATACAGTAACCATTAACATTGTAGCAAATCCTTTAACACTACCAGTACCGAATACATACATGATAATACCTGCAAGTAATGTTGTAAACTGAGCATCAAAAATTGTAACAAAAGAAGATTTTTGACCTTCAGCTACCGCTTTTTTAACACTTCTACCCAAATACAATTCATCTTTAATACGTTCAAAGGTTATTATATTAGCATCAACAGTCATCCCTACTCCTAATACAAGAGCCGCAATACCTGGAAGTGTAAATACACCACCCATTAAACCATAAATTGCAAATACCGCAAAGATATATAAACCAAGCATTACTACAGAAATGATACCTGGCAAACGATATATAAACATCATAAATAATGCAACTAATAATACACCAATCATACCAGCTCTTGCAGTAAGTTCAAATGCACCAATACCATAATCTGCACTAACAACATTTGAATGTAGTTCAGTCATTTTTACAGGAAGTGAACCCGAATTAACTAAATTCGCTAACTCTCTTGCTTCTTCATCAGTAAAATTCCCACGAATTACACAGTCACCATTGATTGCTTCACTAACACTTGCAGCTGAAATATATTTAGCTTCTTCGCCATTTTTATCTTTTTCAGCTTCAGCGCGATAAGAATCTACGCCTTCTTCAAAATCTAGCCATGCAACGATTAAATTATTTCCACTGCTCATTTTTGCAACATCACCAGTGATTTGCGCAAATTTAGCACTATCTTCAATTTTTAAACTAACAAGTGGCACACCATTTTCATAAGAAAGTGAAGCTCCACCTTCTTTAACAATAACTCCATCAGCAAGTAAATTATCATTTACGTCTCTAAAAGTTAAGTTAGCAGTAGATGAAATAATTCTTCTAGCAGCATCTTGATCACTAACACCTGCTAATTGAACACGAATACGATCTTCGCCTTCAATAATAATTTGTGGTTCACTAACACCTAATACGTTTAC
>CAMQTJ010000084.1 GCA_947037125.1 uncultured Holdemania sp. | reverse complement strand
CACCTGCAATATCACTGATTGTATTATTTTCAGTACTGTTACCAATAGACCCAATAAGATGCAGTTCACTTATAGTTAACGGAATATTATTGTCGTGCTGAATAATTTGTTGCTCCTCTTTTAAAATATTATTAAATGTTTCTACTAAAAATTCGTTTAATTCTTGACTAAAATTATTCATAAATTACCACCTTATACTAAGAATTGTAACAAATAATAATAATTAGTCAATCAATTTAACTTGTAATATAAAAAAATACTGCTATAATATTCATTAGTTAGTTTAACTAACTAAATAGGAGGCACTATGACAATTAGAATAATTACCGATTCAACTTCAGAAATTAAACTTGATACAGTAAAAAAACTTAATATTGATATTATACCTTTAAAGATAATTATTGACCAAAAAACCTACTTTGATAATATTGACATAAGTACTAATGATTTTTATTTAAGACTTAATTCATCAAATACACCAATAACTACATCCCAGGCTAATCCTCATGACTTTTTAGAATTATTCCAAAGGTATGCCGATAATGGTGATATAGTTATAGGCATATTTTTATCATCAAAACTTAGCGGAACATTACAAAGTGCAAACATCGCAAAAAACATTGTAGAAAATAATGAAAATATCCATATTATTGATTCTTTATGTGTTACTAGTGCATTAGGATTACTTGTACGATGCGCTGTAAAAATGCGTGATGAAAATATAGAAATAGAAAAAATCATTAAACAACTAAATGAAATAAAAACAAGAATTAAACTTGTCGCATATGTTGATACTTTAAAATACTTGAAAATGGGAGGTCGTATCTCATCAAGTGCAGCATTTGTAGGTGAAACTTTAAATATTTCTCCAATTCTTGCACTTAATGAAGGATCTTTATCAGTTATAAAAAAGATTCGTGGAAAGAACAAAGTATTTAATTATATTAAAGATTATACTATAGAAAATAATATAGATTTTAGTTACCCTATTGCATTTGCATCTAGCGACAATCTTAAAGACTTAACTACTTTATTGAATGATTTTTCAATATCAGATAATAATCTAACTATTGATGAATTAGGCCCTGCTATTTGTTGTCATAGTGGATTAAAAGCTTTTGGTATCGCTTTTATAAGTAAAAAAGCATAAAATAATATAATCATCACATGCTATCATTGAGGTGATAATTATGTCAGAGAATCAAAAAATACAACTAGAGTATAATCAATTATTAGATGATTGTCGTAGTGGTGCAAATACTTTTAAAATCTATCTTGAAGAAACATTTGATTTTAAATTAAGAGAAATTTTATTAGGAGCACTCACAACATTTAAGGACCAAGAGATTTTACTTACAAAAAATATTTGTGAATTAGGTTTTAATATCGAAGATGAAATTAATCCAATTAATAAAGTGAGTGAAATGATTGAAAAATTTAAAGCTAAATTATTCGATAACGATAAAATAGCTGACTACGCAATAAAAAATATTGAAAACTATCTCAAAACTGTAACAATACTTGATGAAACTACTAGTGCTATATCTAAGGATTTAAAATCATCACTTCATATTTTAGCTGATGATTATCGAAAAATTTATCAAGATTTAACTAACTTTAAATTAAATAAGATGATTTAACTAAATTAAATTCCTGTGTTCAAAAAAGTCGTATATTATTGCGATTTTTTTTATTTAATTACCATCAATATTTTATAATAATGTATAAAAATACAATGTTCTTATATTTTATTCTATTCAATAATATTTAATTAATTAAATCAAATATTTATATTAGCTATTACAATTATATGATAAAATAGAATAGATAAACTATTATAAATAGAAATATACAAATGATAATACAATTAAGAGGATATAATATATGAAAATTGCACTAATTAATGAAAAATCACAAGCAGTAAAAAATTCAATAATCTTAGAAGAGTTATGTAGTGAGGCAACAAAAAGAAATCATTTAGTACATAACTATGGTATGTATTCACAAGATCAAGATCACCAAATCAATTATGTACAAGTTGGGCTTATAACAAGTATTTTATTAACAACAAAAGCTGTAGACTTTGTTGTTACAGGATGTGGAACAGGTCAAGGAGCGATGCTTGCATGTAATAGTTTTCCTAATGTTTTATGTGGTTATATTACTAGTCCATTTGATGCATACCTTTTCGCACAAGTAAATGATGGAAATGCAATTGCAATTCCTTTTGGACAAAATTTTGGTTGGGCAAGCGAAGTTAATTTACGTTATACTTTTGAAAAATTATTCAGTGAGCCTTTTGGAACTGGTTATCCAAAACACCGTGTTGAATATCAACAAATTGCGAAGAACAGTTTAGATGATTTAAAACAAATCACTCATCGTTCTTTAATTGAAATTCTAAAGAAAATAGATCAGCAATTCTTATTAGATACAATTAATTATCCTGAATTCAAAGAACTATTCTTTGCGAATGCACAAGATTGTGAAGAAGTTGAATATATTAAACAATTATTAGCTTAAGTAAAATAAAAAGACAGTTAATTCTGTCTTTTTATTTTTAGTTTTCTATATATCATTAATAATAAAGGTATTAGCTTATGAAGTATAAATCATGAATATACTAAAAAGATAGCGCAAATTGAGCTATCTTTTTAAATAATTACTTTTTAATTTTATTTAATTCTTCATTGATAAAGAATTTAGCATGTGCTGGAAATTTATTAGAAATAAATGCCCAAACATCAATAAACTTCATTTTACCAAAACCATCATCTTTTAATAATACTGAAGGATCAAACATTGATTCACCACCAAGTTTTGCTAATGGTTGCATGATGTTTAACATAATTACATTCATCGCTGATGGATTACTTGCAATTGATGAAATTGTATCATGAAGTGAATAATAACCATCAATTACTTTTATTTCATTTTCAGTAGGAAGTAAATTAGCAAACCAATTTACAACATCTTCATTAACATCTAAAACTTCAACAAATTGATATTCAATTTCAGTTTTTTCAGTATGCTTAATTACCATTAAATCTTTTTTACCACTATTAGTTAGTATCTCAATTGTATTTTCACCTAATTGTAATTCAACATTTTTAAATTCAAATACTTTATGGCAACTAAGTGTTTCAATTTCTTTTTTATTAACATATAAAGTAACTTGTTCATCATTTGAGTATGCTTTAATATTAATATTTTTTGCATCATGTTCAACAAATCTTTTACCAGTTAAATGGCAAAACTTTTCCTTTGTCCAATATGCTTTATAAATATAAAATGCATCTTTTTTAGTTTTACGATCAAATGTCATTAAACCTTTATTGTTACGTCCAACACAACCACCTTCATCTCTTAAAGCAGCCGCAAAATCAAACATATTCCAACAAAAAGTACCCCAGATATAATCTCTAGATTCAAAACATTCTAACATTTTCTCATGGTATATTGCATGGTATTCTTCACTATAATCGCGACGTTTACCATCTTCACTATGCCACTTAATAAGACCTTCAGCACCATATTCACTTAAACCAATTTTTTTATCAGGATAGTTTTTATGAAATTCATCAAACCATGGTCCATTTTCACTAACATCTCCACTATACCACCCATAATAATGATTATAGGCAAATACATCTGTAATATCATTGTGACTTGAGTCAGTGTTAACCATAGATACATTTGCAAGTGTAGTTAATCTTGTAGGATCTAATTCTTTAGTTAACTTATTTAAAAGTTGTAAATTTTCAACTAGTTCTTCACTGTCTCCACCGATTGTAATTTCATTACTAATTCCCCAAAAACAAATTGATGCATGATTATAGTTTTGATAAATTAATTCTGTCATTTGTGAAACTGTATTTGCTCTAGCTTCTTCACCTGGAATAAAACTTGAGATAAATGGAATTTCAGCCCAAATAACTAAACCATTTTTATCACATAAATCATAAAAATATTGATCATGTTGATAGTGAGCTAAACGAATTGTATTAGCACCAACTTCAGTTATAAATTTAATATCTTCTTCATGATGACTTTTGTTGATTGCCCAACCAATATCTTCACGACATTGATGACGACAAACACCTCTTAAATTGAAATTTTCATTATTAAGAATAAAACCTTCATTTGAATCAACACTATAATTTCTAATACCAAATGCAGTTGTTATTTCATCAATAGTTTCACCATTTGATTTAATTGAAAAACAAGCATTATATAAGAATGGATTCTTTATTGAATCCCATAAAGTATAATCAACTAATAACAGTGTTGCACTATAATGATTAGTTTCAATCTTTTCTAGTTTAACGATATTATTATCAACTGTAACTTCAATTACATTAGATCCTAAATCAGTATTAGTTAAAGCATCAAATCTAATTTGTGCACCATCATTAGTGATTTTTGGAGTTACAAATATACCTGTACTTCCAAATTTTAATAAATCAAAGTGAACTTTATTTACTTCAACAATATTAACATCACGATATAATCCACCGTCAAATGTAAAGTCTGCATTTTGTGGATAAACTTTTAATCCATCACTATTATCAACACTTACAACTAACGTGTTGTTTTTAGTGATTAATTCAGTAATATCAAATCTAAATGTAGAAAATCCACCTTTATGTTCACCTAAATAGGCATCATTAAACCAAACATTAGCAACATGATTAGCTCCGTTAAATTCAAGAAAATATTGTTTATTTTCTTGAAAATTAATTTCTGATATATTCTTTTTATACCAACATTTCGCTCTTTTATATCCGCCTTTACCACCTTGTCCATCGATATTGTTCCATGTATGTGGTAAATCTATTTTTTGATAACTATAACTATCAATTTTTTCAATATTAATATTATCTGCAAAGAATTGCCAATCATTATTTATATTAATTAAATTTCTCATAATTAAACTCCGCTATACGCGTTAAATCCACCGTCAACAGGAATTACAGTACCATTTACAAATCCACTTGCATCTTCACATACTAGGTATAATAAAGTTCCAATGATTTCATCAGTTGTTCCAAATCTTTCCATTGGAGTTGCACTAAGAATTTTTTTACTACGATCACTTAAGCTACCGTCTTCATTACGAAGAAGTTTAGCATTTTGTGCAGTTTCAAAAAATCCTGGAGCGATAGCATTACAACGAATTCCAACTTTAGAAAAATGAACAGCTAACCATTGAGTAAAGTTACTAATAGCAGCTTTTGCACCTGAGTATGCAGGAATTTTTGTAAGTGGTGTAAATGCATTCATACTTGAAATATTTACAATACTACAACCCTTTTTACCCATCATATCTAAAGCAAATACTTGAGTTGGTAATAATGTACCAATAAAGTTTAAATTGAATACAAATTCAACTTTAGATTGCTCTAAATCAAAGAATGTTGTCATATTATCTAAATTTTCAGGTTTAAAGTATTCATTATCACAAGTAGCTTTAGGATTATTTCCACCAGCACCATTAATTAAGATGTCGCATGAACCAAAGTCAGCATTAACTTGTGCATGTACTGCATTTAAGCTTTCTTTTTCTAAAACATTACATTTGTAAGCTTTAGCGATTCCACCATTTTCACTAATCATATCTACATATTTATTAGCTGCATCAGCGTTTAAATCAAGTAATGCAATTTTTGCTCCTGTTTGAGAAAGTGCTAAAGCAAATTCTCCACAGATAAGACCACCAGCTCCTGTTATTACAACAACTTTGTCTGTTAAATCAATATTAAAAGGTAATTTTTTCATTTTATTTTTTCTCTAAACTTTCTATTATTCCATTCATATATGTTGCACCAAGTGCACGGTCAAACAACCCATAACCAGGATTTCCTGTTTCTCCCCAAATCATTCTTCCATGATCTGGTCTAATATAACCTTTAAATCCAACTTCATGATATGCTTTTAAGATTTCATGAACGTCAAGTGATCCACACTTTGATAAATGTGCACTTTCTTCAAATGAACCATTATCCAGAATTTTTACGTTACGGATA
Organism: uncultured Holdemania sp.; assembly: GCA_947037125.1. Lineage (GTDB taxonomy): Bacteria > Bacillota_I > Bacilli_A > Erysipelotrichales > Erysipelotrichaceae > RGIG1896. The sequence continues at coordinate 2,807 of CAMQTJ010000084.1, read as the reverse complement.
TGTGCAAAATGTATTTTATTTTGCTTTCCATATTTTCTAATTAATGCAGGAATATCATTTTTAGTTGAACAACCAAGTGATCCTGTACATAAAGTTAAACCATTATGTGTATCATCATAAAGACTTAAGAAACGATCTAAATTTGCTTCACATGTAATAATTCTTGGAATACCAAAGATTGGCCAAGGTGGATCGTCAGGGTGAATTGCCATATTGACATCACTTTCAATAGCAACAGGAATAATTTCACCTAAGAAATATCCTAATGCTTCCCATAAACCTTCTTCACCACGTTCTTGATAATCTTTAATAAGTGCAGTTACTTCACTAACAGAATAACTACTATCCCATCCAGGTAGTGTTAATTTTGTTGGATCTAATTTATTAACATCTTCACTATAGTAAACTAAAGCAGTACTTCCATCTTCAAGTTTGTGATCAAGACAACTTCTTGTCCAATCAAATACAGGCATGAAATTATAACAAATACATTTAACTCCACATTTTGCTAAATTTCTAATTGATTGCTTATAGTTTTCAATGTATCTTTTGTAATCATTTCTCATTAATTTAATATCTTCATGTACTGGAACTGATTCTATAACTTCAAGTTCTAATCCATTATCATGACAAGTTTTTACTAATGCTTCAATTTTGTCCATTGGCCAAACTTCTCCAACTGCAACATCATAAATAGCACTAACAACACCTGTCATATTTGGTATTTGGCGTATGTATTCAATTTTAACTAAATCATGATTACCATACCATCTAAATGTCATTTTCATATTTATTCTCCCTTTTAAATATTTATATAGCTATTTACGTTATTATAGCAAATACCTTCAATAATTTCTTTTAGCATAACTTGATCGTTTGGATATTCTCCATTTTCAACAAGATTTCCGATTTCTTCACAAACAATTCTTCTAAAATACTCATGTCTTGGAAATGATAAGAAACTTCGTGAATCTGTAAGCATACCAATAAATCTTGATAATAATCCCATTGATGATAAATCACCAATTTGATTAATCATACCTTTTTTAGTATCCATAAACCACCAACCAGAACCAAATTGAATTTTCCCAACAATTCCGGATCCTTGGAAATTTCCAATCATTGATGCAAGTACAGCATTATCTGTTGGATTTAAACAATAAAGAACAGTTTTAGGTAACTGGTTACTAACATCCATACTATCTAATAAACGTGATAAGTCAACAGCACAACTACCATCATTTATAGAATCAAATCCTGCATCAGCTCCAAGTTGATTAAACATTCTTGTTGAATTGTTTCTCATTGGTCCAATATGATATTGCATTACTATATCTTTTGAATGATATAGAGTACCTAAATATGAAAGAACATAGCCTTTATACATACGTAATTCATCATTTGCTAGTGTTTCATTATTTAAACCTTTAGTTAAAATTGTATTAACTTGCTCATCAGTAGCACTTAAATACATAACTTGATCTAAACCATGATCACTAACACGGCAACCAGCATTATAAAAGAAATCCAAACGCTCACTTAAATATTTTTTAACATCATCAATTGTTTTAATATCATATCCTAATTCTTTAATATCTTTAATATATGGAATAAAATTAATTTTTTCTATATGAATAATATTATCAGGTCTAAAAGTAGGTAAAACTTTAATTTTAAAGTTTTCTTCTTTTAATGCTATATGATATTTTAAATCATCTTTTGGATCATCTGTAGTACACATTGCTGCTACATTCATTCTAAGCAATAGATTACGAACACTAAATTCAGGTTTTTTCAACATTTCATTACATTGTTCATAAATACTATCTTTATTTTCATCATTTAATACAGTAGTAATACCAAAATATCTTTGTAGTTCTAAATGAGTCCAATGATACATTGGATTTCCAATAGTATATGGAATAGTCTTTGCAAATGCATCAAATTTTTCCTTATTGCTGCGATTTCCTGTTATGTACTCTTCATCAATTCCATTAGTTCTTAATACACGCCATTTGTAATGATCTTGTCCTAACCATAATTCAGTTATATTATCAAATTGCTTATCTTCATAAATTTGCTTTGCATCTAAATGATTATGATAATCAAATATTGGCATATCTTTAGCATAATTATGATAAAGATTAATTGCAGTATCTGAATTTAATAAGAAATTTTCATCTAAGAAATTTTTCATTTTAATATCCTTTTCTTTCATTTGGCTTATAGTAAATCTTCGTATCCTAATTTGATTAAGTTTTGTCTTGAACGTTCTAAACAAACAAATATATCTTCACCATAAGTATCATCTTGTTCGATAATTAAGAATTTAGCTCCAACTCTTAAACCTGTTTCGATAATATCTTTAAAATCTAATGAGCCTTCTCCAACTTCAGCAAACTGAACTACATTAGTAAATGCTTGCATAAATTTCATCATATCTTTAGGATCACATTGTGAGAAATCAGGTTCAGTAATACGGTAATCTTTAAGGTGTAATAATTCTAAACGACCTTCATATTGTTCGATATATCTTGCAGCATTTTCTCCACCACGGTGAACCCAGTGAACATCAATTTCAAAACCTAATTTTGAAGTGTTATTTTTGATAATATCTAGTAAGTATTGACCATTATATTTAACAAATTCTACATGGTGATTATGGTAATATAATTTAATTCCTTCTTTTTCTAATCTTTCTGCCATTGCTTCAGCTTTAGCAGCAAATTCCATTGATTTTTCTAAAGAACCAATATATTTAAATGGTAACATACCAACACGTAAATAATTACATCCTAAAGTTTTAC
>CAMQTJ010000083.1 GCA_947037125.1 uncultured Holdemania sp. | reverse complement strand
ATTTGGTATCTATGTATTAAGTGCAATCTTTAGTTATGCTCAACATTGGATAATGTCAGGTATTACACAAAAAATTGCATATAATTTAAGAAATGAATTAGCTTTTAAAATTAATCGTTTACCTTTAAAGTATTTTGATACACGTACTCATGGTGAAGTATTATCAAGAGTTACAAATGATATTGATACAATAGCTCAAAGTTTAAATCAATCATTACAACAAGCTTTAACCTCTGTTGTTACAATAATAGGTATTGTAATAATGATGTTGACAATAAATGTAGAAATGACTATGGTTGCTTTGCTGATTATTCCATTATCTGGGATATTTGTATCTATTATAATCAAAAAATCTCAAGGCTTTTTTAAAGCTCAACAAACAGTTTTAGGTGAAGTAAATGGTCATGTTGAAGAAATGTATGGTGGTCATATTGTTGTCAAGGCATTTAATGGTGAAGCTGATAGTATAAAAGATTTCTCTATGCTTAATGAAAAGCTTTATAATGCAGCATTTAAATCTCAGTTTTTATCAGGTTTAATGCAACCAATTACGGGGTTTATAGGTAATCTTGGATATGTTGCGGTTTGTGTTTTAGGTGGATTTTTAGCTTTAAACAATCGTATAACAATTGGTAATATTCAAGCATTTATACAATATATGAGAAGCTTTACAATGCCAATTACTCAAAGTGCTCAAATAATGAATGTGTTTCAAGCAACAGCTGCAGCTGCAGAAAGAGTATTTGAATTTTTAGAAGAAGATGAACAAAGTGAAGAAAATTTAAATCCTGTTTCAATTTATGATGAAAATGAAAAAATTAAAATAAAAGGTCAAGTAGCTTTTGAAAACGTACATTTTGGTTATGATGAAAATAAGATTATCATAAACGATTTCTCAATGTTTGTAGGTGAAGGAAAACAAGTTGCAATTGTAGGACCAACCGGTGCTGGTAAGACAACAATTGTGAAACTGTTAATGCGTTTTTATGAGTTGAATAGTGGTGATATTTTTATTGATGAAACTAATATTAAGGACTTTACTCGTAAAGACTTAAGAGATTTATTTGGTATGGTATTGCAAGACGCTTGGTTATTTAATGGATCAATAATGGATAATATTCGTTATGGGAAATTGGATTCAACTGATGAAGATGTGAAAAAGGCAGCAGATGCTGCTTATGTTGATCACTTTATTAGAACACTTGAAGATGGGTATGATACTGTTATTAATGAAGAATCAAGTAACATATCTCAAGGGCAAAAGCAGTTACTTACAATTGCACGTGCTTTTTTAAAGGATCCAAAAATCTTAATTTTAGATGAAGCTACATCATCAGTTGATACAAGAACGGAATATTTAATCCAAAAAGGTATGGCAAAACTAATGCAAAACCGTACTTCATTTGTTATAGCACATCGCTTATCTACAATAAAAAATGCGGATTTAATTATTGTTATGAAAGATGGAGATATCGTTGAAGTTGGTAATCATGAGGATTTATTAGAAAAAGACGGATTTTATGCAAGTCTTTATAATTCTCAGTTTGAAAATAGTTAAATTCTAATAAAATAGACCTCAAATAATAGTTCATAATGTGAATATTGTTTGAGGTTTTTATATGTGCTTTTTAGTTGCTAAGTAGTGATTTATACGGGAAATTGAGAACGCAACATTACATATGATTGTAATTGCATTATAATAGCGTGAGGTGTTAGTAAGCTAAAGCATTTACTGAAATAGAAATACTAAGTATGAATTATAATTCAAATTTATGATAAAATTAAAGTAATTACAGAATAAAAGGTACAACATTTGAAGTTTTTCACTGCAAAAGTTATACCTTTTTAACTATTAAATTTGCACTATAACGGTACAAAGTCTTTGCGATAAGTATCTAGCTAATCTTCATTTCACACCACTTATAAATCAAAACATTGCAATCGTTAAACATTTATATAATTGCTTATTTAGATATCTAGTAGATAATGATATTGTTTTTAATTTTAAAGATATTTAATATTTATCCTAGCTATTGATACTTTTTACAATAGGTGTTCCAACATCTTCTTGATATTTACGTTCTATAATATGAATAGATTTCTTGGTTGGTTCATGACCATATTCGTAGATTTCTTTATAAACACGAATAAGCTTAGTAAGTCGGAAATTAAGGTCATCCATATCGAAAGTGTTAATATCAAAACTGTCCGCATCAGACCATTGGCTCATTTTATCAAATTTATTACCTCTTTTTTTGTTCAGTATTTTTACAAATTCTGTAAGACCACTAACTCCACCAACATCTTCAACAATTCCAAATCCTGAACCCTCTATTACTTTAGGTAAAGATGCAAGTGATACTTCTTTCTTTTCGCATTTTTCAAGTCTTAATTTAACATGCCAATTGTCGCCATAATCATAATTAAAATTAAGCTCTAATCCGATTCTATCTTTAATACTAGTAAGCGTAATCATATCGGCATCAATAAGTTGTTCGTTTGGTTCTGTCCATCTTTCTTCACCAAAATCAAGTTCATATCTCATGTTAGGACATAATTCATTTATATCATGTTCATTGAAAAATTCTTCTAGTTCATCTTCAGTGTAAGTTTTCAACAGTATTTTTTTAAAGTTTTTTTGATTGTCTTGTGTAAAACAAAATAAATGGCTTGCTTTCATCTCGAAAAGTATCATAAGTGTGTAGCCAAGTTGTGCCATTGATTTTTTGCCAGAAATTTCAAATCTACGCCAAATTGTAGGTTGAAAATTTTCTAGTTTTGCGTAAAATGTGTATACATAGTGTTGTGCCATTAGGACCTCCTTATGTTGCGTATAATTGAATACATTAACTAATCTTTATTATAAGATTAAAAAAATTATATTACAACAATAATCAAAAATTTTATAAAAGTATACGGGTACTTGTTAGATAAATTTTAAAAAAAGAATGTTTTAATAAATGAATTATTAATCACCAAATAGTCGATAAGCATTGCATAAATATTTCACTATTATGATCAATGATTTTAATAACATTAATGTATTAGGTAAAGAATTACAGTGATTGGTTAGTGCATTTGCACGATATTTAATGCAATATTTTGATTTTAAACAGTGTTATTATTCATGAAAAATCAGTTAGAAAAAGCGATGGATTTACTCATCGCCTTTGGGTGTTAAACTTGACCAACTGTAATCAACTTTCGCATCATATAATTCAATTGTATTAACTAAGTATCTTGCATCTTCCATTTCTCTGTAAGCAATTTGATTTCCAAGTGAATTAGAGAAATTACCAACATTATACATTTTAGTTTCATCATAACCATATTGAATTAAAAGATTCATTAGGTATGTACTTTCAACACCTGCTGTTGAAATAAATAATAAGTTTTCATTTTTAGGGAAAAGTTGTTCAATGATTTCTTTTGATTCATTAAAATTTTCACTAAAACTACCAATATCACCAATGTTAATAATTTTGTCATCTGTTTTAATTTTATTCATAGTAAATAGTGCATTTTCATTAAATTTAAAATCGGCAATAAAATCATAATAAGGAATATTAATAAATCCTGCGATCATACCTTCACTTGCAATTTGATTAGGATCACGAGTATCAATATAGAAACAATCATCTAAAAATAAATATTGTTCAATATTTGCTGTTGTTATCTCTGATGTGCTCATTCTTGTATCTAAGGGAGTAACTCTTTGTGGTAGTGTAAGTGGATCTGTTGCTTGATCTGCTGGTGATACGCTATTTGTGCATGCTGTACATAATAATAAAATTGCTAGTATAATAATTTTTTTCATAAATTACCTTTCTGTAATGTTTTTAACATTTGGTTGTGTACTATTTTCTACAATTAATTCAATAAATTCTTTATCAGCAACAATATCAACATAACCTTCTTCTTGATTACTACTTATGAAAGATAATGAAATATCTGATTTATATATTTTTGTTATATCACTTATAATTTTATCGATAGTACTTTGATCATCAATATTAAATAGTGCTGTGGATAGTGTATCACAAATCATTGAACTATTTGAAATAACTGATACTGTTCGATAATAATTTTCACTATAACCAGTAAAAGGATTTAAAATATGACTTCTCAATGTTGTGGTTCCATCATCATTTTTTTTCAAATAATAATTATTATCATCACCTGATGTGGATAACATTGAATCATTATAAATAGAAAGTGCATATAAACTTTGTGTTTTATTAATAGGTGATTTTAAACCAATTGTATATGGTTGATTAATACTTGAATATGTAGAAATATTACTTGCACCTATATCTAAAATAAAAGATGAATTGCTTCCAAGTAATTTTTTATATACAACATCAGTGATATATCCTTTTGAAAATGCACCTAAGTTTAGACTTGCTTTTGTTGTACATGAATCTATGTGATTAAACATAACAGTATTATTAATACTATCTATTACTAATATTTCATCAATATTATCAACAGTTGCACTACAGCCAATTGCTTGATTAATTAATTCTTGATCAGGGTCCGTATTTTCTATTGGAAATGGTGATAATTTTAAGCGATATAGTTCAATTAATTCACCAATGGTGAAATTGAAATATCCTTGAGTTAGTTTCATCATTTCTTTTGCTTCTATTAATAAATCAATTAATAATGGATCCACAACAACTGCAGTATTTGTAGCATAGCTATCATTGATGACTTTTATATTATTGATTAATATATTGTTTTCATCTTGATAATAATAGTAGTTATCAACAAGTTGATGATATTTAGAAAAAAGATTGTCTATTTCATCATAATATTCATTTAAAATATCTTCATCATACATAGTTAGGTTAATCATTGTGTTTAAAGGTGGTAATTCATTATTATCTATATCAATTACACTACTCATGTAGTAATTGAATTTATCTTGTTGTTCTATTTTTTTATTTAAACTACAAGAAGTTAATAAAAGTAATAAAACTAGTAAATACTTGATTTTTTTCATATAAATAAACCCTCTAGCATTAATTTAACACAAATAGTTGATAAAAAACAATTATATTACAAATATTGGAAATAAAGGTGTGAAAACTGTGTGAAAAGTAATATAATGTATTTGTTAAGCAATTAGCTTAATCGGGGAAAAGGAGAATTAAAATGAAATTATTAAAAGTTTTACTTGTCGTAATGTTATTTTTTTCAATGACAGCATGTTCAAGTGAACCAACAAATGGTGATGTTGCAGGAAATACAGCTACACCATGTAATGCAGAAGGCGAAATTACTTTAGAAAGTGTTAACGAATTTCTAAATAATAGTGCTGGATTAGGTAGTGGAGATGGAAAAATTGGAAACGTAGTAGCAGTTGTTCCAATTGATCATATTGACGGACCTAGAAATGAAACAGAATTTTATGCTTTTGTAAATTATAAATACAAAGCAAGAAATTATATCAAGTATCAAATTACATATTTATCATGTACTTGTAGATCAGCAAATGTAAATTACTGGTCAACAGCATATGTTGAATTAACATTACCAGATTCTGGTGAATTAGCGGATGCACAAATCAAGACATTATCATTTGATTATGATACAGGTCCTGAAAGTGATCACCGTTACTTAGCAGGTTTTTGGGGTGATAGTAACCCAACACCAGCTGGGGCTACTTATGAGCAAATTAAAGCTCAATATATTCCTTTCTTCATTGACAAGGATTATAACTATATCAGTACAATAAGTGTTGTGGATGATATCGATTCTGCACTTTATGCTGATGGTGAAGATAGATCTGAATTAACTTTAGATACATTTACTGGTTCTTCAGTTTCTACAAACAATATTATTAGAATGCTTAACGCTATCATGGAATACCATGGTACAGACGAATATTTCGTTAAATAAAATAGGAGAAAACTAAAATGAAAAAATTATTACTAGCTTTACTTGCAGTTTTATTATTAACAGGATGCACAAGTGCGCCTGCTGCAAAAACTGATGAAGAATTAATGGCTGAAGGTTGGGTAAAAGCTCCAGCTGAAGGTGAAACTGTAGTATTACCAGCACCTGTTGATACAACTAAAATGTATACTCCATCAAAAGATGCTGCTGAAGAAGCTTGCGCTGATGGTATCTATGCTGCTGCATGTTCTGCAATCAACAGCACTAACTTAACAGAATATTTAAATGTTGAAGATGCTTTATACATCGACTTAAGAGATTATAATGACTATGCTAAAAAACACATCAGAAACTTTGAAGTAATTCCATATTTCGGTTTAATCTTCAATGCTGAAGCAAATACAAATTCTGAACTTTCTCACTTATACGGTGGAGAAATTACTGCTCCAGTTTCTACATTTGAAGAATCAGATGATTTATTAGAAGCTTTCTTCCCTAAAGACAAAACTTTATTCTTAATGTGTCAATCAGGTGGACGTGTTGCTCAATTCATGGAAATTCTTGCTGCTAAAGGATATGACATGAGTAAAGTTTATAACGTTGGTGGAATGGGTCAATATACTGATGCTTCATTTGCTGATGTTACAACAAACACTGAAGAAATGGTTGTTGAAGCTACTTACAAACTTGATGGTTTAACAAGAAACTAATTTATTAATCATTAATTAAAAGTATAGGATATTAATCTTATACTTTTTTTGACTTTTTATGGTAGTGTATAAAAATATTTTATTAATTATGTATATAATCTGAATATTTGTAAATAATATTATCGAGGTGAAAATATGAAATTAACTGTAAAAGAAAAACTATTATTAGATGATTTAAAAACTCAAGAACAAGTATGTGTAACTAAGTATGAGCAGTATGCAAGTAAGGCAAAAGATGAACAGCTACAAACATTATTCAATAATTTAGCAAATGGTGAAAAGGAACATCTTACTTTAATTAATGAAATTATTAGTGGAGAAACTCCTGAGATACCAAAGAAAAAAGCTAAAAAGCCAGAGCCACAATATACAAAGGAAAATTTAAATAAGGCTGACATTAAAGAAGACACATATTTATGTAATGATGCTTTAGCGATGGAAAAACATGCTTCTGCTTTATATGACACTTCAATTTTTGAGTTTTGCTCTAAAGATTTAAGAAATTTGCTTAATCATATCCAAAAACAAGAACAAGGTCATGGAGAAGCAATTTATAATTACATGTCACAACTTTCTTTAGTTTAAAGTTTGCTTATAGCAAGCTTTTTTCTTTGTTATAATAAAAAATATTATAGTTAAAATAAATTTATTATTACCATCTTTCTCAAATATAGACCAATCGTACCAATTAATTGATATTAAGATATTATAAGAGTATAATTATATTACATTTTTATAAGTGTGAATATTAATTTAATTAAAAGTTTTGTTGTGTATAAATATAATAAAGTTAAATTTAGATTAGTAATAATAGTTTAATGCATACGTATAACAATACTTATAATAACTAATGATAGTAATTATAATAGACACTAATTAAAACTATGAGGAAGCTATATGAAAAGAAATTATTACATAAAATTGATCAAATATTTCTTAATATTTATAATTATTCAGTTCGCAATATTTATAACTTTATTTGAAAAAGCATCATATTATAAATACACATCATTTATTAATTTTTTCATTTTTTTGGCTATATTTATGCTTAAATGTAAGAAAAAGAATTAATATAAATTATTGATTAAATATTTACTAATTTTATTGCTTTATATTGCAATGGGAAAATGAATAATTGATATAAAGATTAAAGTTAAAATTTCTTTTTAAACTTAATAATATTTATGTCTATAACTTTATTTCAATGGTATAATGTTAGATAGGAATTAAAGATCGTCGGAGGTAATTGATGTATATAAGGCAAAATGAAGTACTAAAAGTTGTAAACAATATTAAAAATTTACGTTTAGGTCGAAAATATCTTTCATATTATGATTATGAAAGTGTAAAAATAGACCGTGATATGAGAAGTTTAGACTATAATATTGTTTTTAAATATGATATAAGTGGTTATGAAAGCATCGTTAAATTGATATTAAACGAGGCTGGAGCAATTACAAACTATAATTGCACATGTAATTATTGTAATAAGGAAAGTGGTTGTGCACATGTCGCATTAGCTGTTTTTCAACTAGCAAATATTGAAGTAACTGATTTTCCGTATTATCATGAAAATATAGATATAGAATATATTTCAGCACAAGAGACATACATGGAAAACATTAAAAGATTTAATCAAGAAAGACAATTAATGTACAATCTTAATAAATCGGAAGAATTAATTGAGTTTGCGAAAAAATCAATGATAAATAAGTTAATGGCACAAGACAATCAAAGTAAATATCGATTATTTTTTGAATTGATATTTGATTCAAATAATATTGTAAAAATTAGAGTTAAAGTTGGTAGTGATAAACTTTATGTTGTGAAAAACTTTAATAATTTTATTAGTCAATTCAAAACTAATGAAAAACAGCGTTATGGAAAAAATTTAGTTTTAGTACATAATGAAAATAGTTTTGATGAAGAAAGTGTTAGCATACTAAATTATATTAAAACAAACTTGGGTGAAAATATCAATAATGACAGCTATAATATTTTAAGTGGTGAAAATGTCGATGAAATATATGATTTAACGAGTTTATTAGATAAAGAGCATACAAATATTACGTGTGATGAATCTGATGATAAAATTCATGTAAAGGTGGAAGAAGTTATTAAAGGCTATTATACATTTAGTCTTGTGCTTGATAAGCAATATTTTTCTTCAAACAATTATGTATATTATGTAAGCCCTGAAAGAAATTCTATCACAAGACTTGATATTAGTCCTATGTCGACAAGTGCGATTTTAATGAATGAAATAATAGAAAATGATTCAATTATTATTAAAAAAAATAATTTAGATAATTTTTATGATTGCTTTTTTAATAATAGTGACATATTTGTAATTGATAAATTTGTTGATAGTGAAAATGAAAAACTTGTAGAAAATGAGAGTACATTCAAGGTATATGCAGACTTAGATGAAAATTTTGATATAAGATTAACGATAGTATGTAATGTAAATAATGAAATTAAACTTGGATTCGATCATAATTTTAAAACATATAACTTAGAAATAATCGAACAATTTATTCATGAATATACTGATGATGTAAACTATGATGATCATTATGCGATTATCAAAGCTTCAAGTGATAGTGCCTTTTATTTTGTAAGTGATGGAATAAGTACCTTACAACAATTTTGTGAAGTTTATGTTAGTGATGATTTAAAACGTTTTGCTGTCAAACCAAAATATGATTTAAGTGTAGGTGTCAAAGTTAATAATAATTTATTAGAAGTTGATAT
>CAMQTJ010000082.1 GCA_947037125.1 uncultured Holdemania sp. | reverse complement strand
CAATAATACTAGCAACTTCTTGTTTAACAACATTAACTAACGCACCAAATGCCGGTTTATCTTTTGGTTCTAATTCCTTCATCAACAGCATTAATGCTTGAATCGGACCTTTTTTACCTAAATATTTTACCTTTGTTGCTTGCATTTGTTCTAATGTTTTACACTCATTTATCTCATTAAGTGCTTCATTTTTAACTAATTCAATTTTTTCCATGTTTTATCTCCTTAAAATAAAAAAAATCATTCCATATAGGAACGATCATAATCGCGGTACCATCCTACTTTATATTCATATTAAATATACAGCTTAATACGATAACGGAGTAACCGGGATGAATTAAATCCACATTACAGGTGAATTCATAACAAGTGAATGTAGGAAATTTACAGCTAATATTTCCCTCTCTTAACATTACTTTATTACTACTAGTCCTATATTTAACGCTTTACTTATAAAGTATAACATATTAAAAACACTTTATACAATAATTTTAAATAAAAAAAGTTAGAAGTATGTATGATTTATGCATATATACTTCTAACAATTACAATCCCTTAAATATAAATTGTATAATTTATTTTTTATAAGTGCTTATTTAATAAATTATTAATCATAATAATTTCATTTTTAATTTCAATACTTTGTGAATCTTCATTAATTAATTGATATTTACTAATTTTATTTTCTAAATATTTGATATAAGTATCACTCATTAAAGTTGGTAAAATATAACCTAAAATTATTTGTTGTTCACTATATGTATCATGGTATTCATTACTAAAAGCAATTATTTCATAAAATTTATTACCCTCATAAACAATTGTTTCATCAGTTATAAGTAAATTATGATCACTAATCCATTTACGTAACAAATCTGTATTTTTATTTATTTGAATAATAATTTTTTGATATTTCAATACTTTATCAATATCATTATTTAAAATCATTTCTACAGTATGATAACCCATACCACAAATACAAATACAATTTACATCATCACTTACTTTAGCTAAACCATTTGATTCAACTAAACTAATTTTATCAGTTAGATTCAATGTTTCTATTGTTTTAATTGCTTGTTTTAAAGGACCAATAGCCACATCACAAGCATATACCTTATCACATTTCCCACTAGTTACTAACGCACAAGGCAAATAGGCATGGTCAGTGCCAATATCTGCAACAACCATGCCTTCTTTAATTAATTTATAAACTTCATTTAAACGGTTAGATAACATTAGTTTTTATCTACAAAATCCCTTAATCTTTTTGATCTAGTAGGATGTTTTAGTTTTCTTAATGCTTTTGCTTCGATTTGTCTAATACGTTCTCTTGTAACATTAAATTCTTTACCAACTTCTTCAAGTGTTCTTGTTCTTCCGTCATATAAACCAAAACGTAAGCGCAATACTTTCTCTTCACGATCAGTAAGTCCTTCTAATACCATATTTATTTCATCTTTTAATAATTGATTATTAGCATATTGATCAGGAGACATAGCGTCTTTATCTTCAATAAAATCGCCTAAGTGAGAATCATCTTCTTCACCAATAGGTGTTTCTAAAGAAACAGGATCAAGTGCGATTTTTTGAATTTCACGTACTTTTTCAGGAGTAATATTTTCCATTTTAAGTGCAATTTCTTCAGCTGTAGGATCACGCCCTAAGTCTTGAACTAATTGTCTTTGAATACGAGTAAGTTTATTAATTGTTTCAACCATATGAACAGGAATTCTAATAGTACGAGCTTGGTCGGCAATAGCACGAGTTATAGCTTGTCTTATCCACCATGTTGCATATGTAGAAAATTTGAATCCTTTTGTGTAGTCAAATTTTTCAACAGCTTTAACAAGACCCATGTTACCTTCTTGAATTAAATCTAAAAATAACATTCCACGCCCTACATATTTTTTCGCAATTGATACAACAAGACGTAAGTTAGCTGAAATTAGAATACGCTTAGCTTCTTCATCACCTTCTTGGATTTTTTTTGCAATCGTTGGTTCATCTTCAGGATTCAATAATGGAACACGTCCGATTTCTTTTAAATACATTTTTACAGGGTCATTTATTTTACCAGTACCTGAATATGCTGATAAATCAATGTTTGTAACTTCAATAGCATCTGGAATAATTTCTGCAAGTTCAACATCACCAAAACTATGATCTTCTGCATGAGGATCAATATGTTTGTCAATATCTTCATCAATATGCACATCATTAACATCAACTAATTCAATTTCTTCTTCATCAATGTTAATATCAATTACATCATCAGATAAAATCATATCATTTGCACTGAACCACTCAAATAAATCATCTGTATCTTCAATTGATAATGTAAGATGTTTTAAAGCTTCCATAACATCTTTTTGTAAAATTAAATTATCTTTTTTGAATGTTTCAATAAATTCTAATTTAATTTCATCTAAAGTTTTAAACGTCTTCATTTTTTTTGTACTAGTTTTCTTCATTTATATACTCCTTTAGTTCTAATTGGACTTTGCTTCTAGCAATTAGTAGTTCCTTACAACTTGATGGATTCGTAAGTTTTCTTATTTTTTCACTGATTTTTAAAAGTGTTTCTTCAAGTTCAGCTCTTTTAACTCTACGAATACTACCTAACAATAATAATTCATCATACTCTTTACTAAATGTCTCGTCATTTGATATATAAAGTAAAAGTTCTTTGCAATTTTGATCTTTTACGATATCTAATAAATCCGCTATTAAACACTTATTATGTAATCTATAAGAGTCGATTATAATAATAGCACATTTTTGAGTAATTTCACTACTTAAATAACCTAATTTACACTTAAATACCTCACAAGCGCTTTTACTAAGCAACATTTGCGATATAATCTCATATTCTGCTTTAGTTTTACCATCTTTTAAAGTATTACTCTGATTATTTAAGCGATTTGCATATTCATTATTTCTATAACCATTATCATTATAATTATTATTTTGATAATCATTGTTTTTATAACGATTATTATTATAATCATTACGTTGTTTCTTTTTATTAGAATAATCATTGCTTTGATATGAACCATTTTGATTATTATTTTGATCATTATTCACTTTATACCCTGTTAATAGATATAATTTATGACTAAAATTTTGACGATCATAATCATCTTTAAGCTTATTTATTTCATTTTCTATTTGTTGAGTAAATAATTTTTTTTCACTATAATTTTCTAAATTATAATTGTCTTTTAAATAATCAAATGTAAACTCTAAATCAACATATACTTTTTTAGACATTGCAATTAATTCATCAGGACCAAATTTATTAACAATATCATCAGGATCATATTGAGTATTATTGGTAATAATTTTAATATCAATATTATTTTCTTTTGCAAGTTGAATTAATTTATAAGTTGCATTTTTACCAGCTTTATCACCATCATAACAAATTTGAATATTACTCGATAATTTTTTGATTAATTTTAATTGTTCAATAGTACACGCTGTACCAAGTGTTGCAACAACATTTTCTATTTTACAACGATCAAAGGCTATAACATCTACAACCCCTTCAACAACAATTACAAAACCATTTTTTTTACAAGCATCTTTTGCACGATGATAATTATAAACAACATTACCCTTGCGATATAATACACTATCACTAGTATTAATATATTTAGCTTGATCATCACGAATACTTCTTGCACTAAAGGCAATTACTTGCCCAAATTCATTATGAATTGGAAAGACTATTCGATCATTAAATACATCATACAAGTTATTATTACCAAGTCTTGCAATATTAGTTGCGATTAAGTCTTGTTCACTATAATTTTTTAAAAGCAAAAATTTACTCAATTGGTTATTTAAACCATTATATCCAATATTAAACTTAGTAATAATTTCTTTTGTGAAATTACGTTTATTTAAATATTCCATATGTTGTTTACCATCAACAGCATTTAATTGAAAACTTAAGTAATTGACAGTTTCATTTAAAACATTATGTAAACTAACATGTTCACTTTTAACTTTAGGTAATAATTCATTAAGTGAGATATCTAGTGGATAATTTATAAAATTAGCCACCTTAATAACTGCCTCAACAAATCCACACTTTTCAAAGTTTTGAACAAAGGTAAATACGTTACCAGCATTTCCACAAACAAAGCATCGATAGATTTGCTTGTCAGTAGAAATTGATAAAGATGGATCATGATCATCATGGAAAGGACATTGCGCCCTAACTGATCGCCCCTTTACTTCTAAAGGTATATATTGTCCGATAACATCAGATATATTGGCAAGGTTACGAATTTCTGATATTTGTTGCTCACTAATTCGCATAACTTACCCCCTTTTAATTAAAATTTTAAACTTTGATAAATGAAATCATGTAGTTTACTAATTTCAACTCTTTCTTGTTCCATTGAATCACGGTGTCTTATTGTAACACAATTGTCTTTTTCAGTTTCAAAGTCAACTGTTATACAAAATGGTGTTCCAACAGCATCTTGACGACGATATCTTTTACCAATGCTTCCAGCTTCATCATATTCACAATTAAAATCTTCAATTAATGATAAATGAATTTCTCTAGCTTTTTCTGATAACACTTTTGATAAAGGACAAATACATGCTTTAATTGGTGCAATAAATGGGTGAAAATGCATAACGATACGAGTATCTGTTTCTGATATTTTTTCTTCATCATAAGCATCACACATATAAGCTAATGCTAATCTTTCAACACCAACTGCAGGTTCTACACAATATGGAATAATTTTTTCATTTGTGCTTTGATCTAAATATTCTAAACTTGATTTAGAATGTTCCATATGTTGTTTTAAATCATAATCAGTACGATCTGCTATTCCCCAAAGTTCACCCCAACCAAATGGATATAGATATTCAATATCACATGTACCTTTTGAATAGAAACTTAATTCTTTAGCATCATGTTCACGTAAACGTAAGTTTTCGGCATTTAATCCAAGTTTAACTAGCCACTCCATACAAAATTGTTTCCAATATTCATACCATTTTAAATCTTCACCTGGCATACAGAAAAATTCTAATTCCATTTGTTCAAATTCACGAGTTCTAAAAATAAAGTTACCTGGAGTAATTTCATTTCTAAATGACTTACCAATTTGACCAATTCCTAAAGGCAATTTTTTACGTGTTGTTCTTTGTACATTTTTAAAGTTTACAAACATACCTTGAGCAGTTTCAGGTCGTAAATAAATTGAACTTTTATTATCCTCAACAATACCTTGAAATGTTTTAAACATTAAGTTAAATTGACGAATATCTGTAAAATCATGTTGACCACAATCAGGACAACCAATATTATTATCTTTAATATATTGCATCATTTCTTCATTTGAGAAATTTGCAGGATTTACAGTATTATTGCTAAATTGTTCAATTAAATGATCAGCACGATGACGTGTTTTACACTTCTTACAATCCATTAAAGGATCACTAAATGTTTTTAAATGACCACTTGCTTCCCAAACTTTAGGATTCATTAAGATAGCTGCCTGAATACCTGTATTGTATGGATTACCCTGGATAAATTTTTTCCACCAAGCATTTTTAATATTGTTTTTTAATTCTACTCCTAAAGGACCAAAATCCCATGTATTACTAAGACCACCATAAATTTCAGATCCTTGAAAAACAAAACCAAAACTCTTTGCATGACTTACTATTTTATCAAATTCAACTTTTTCCATAATACCTCCACTAATAAAATATATTTTCATTTCATTATACTACTTTTTAAACACTTTAGTCAATTATACATTAACTAAAAAATGGGTAACTTTTTACAGTTAACCCACCTTGTAACATTTATTTATTAACTCAATCTATTTTTTATACTTATACATTATTATCAATATAATAATTGTTATTTCAAATCTAATTTATCAACTATAATATTAACTTGAAAATCTTCAAGATCACTATCAAGTTGCAAGCTAATTATTCTATCATCATAAAGCAATAAAAACCTTTTTGTTTCCGTATTATCATCATAATAAAATCCATATGCAACATTGGCATTAAAGTCATCAATTTCTCTTAATGTCACATTCCTGTATTCATCAATAAAAGTCAATTCCTTTACACATAAATCATAAACAAAGTCCATTTTAGGTGTATAAATATCATAACTAATTTCTGCAGGACTGTTTTTCATAGGATAAGTATCTTGAGTATATTGTTCTACTTTTATAAATATTGATTCATCGACATCTAATTCATAAGAGTAATCATCATAATCAATTGCACCATATAAATCTTGACACAATAAAGGTATATCATCATTATATATTTTATATTCACGAGGTTCATCATTAGAATACGTAATGTATTTACTACGATATTCTCTACCATGCATTATATCAAAATCAAAATTAATAACTAAATATAAAACAAAAAATAAATATCCATAACTTAAAACAAATAAAAATATTATTGATACCAACGCATTTTTCTTTGCTGTTGCTTTTCTTTTTTTCATAAATTTTATACATTTACTAAATCCAATAGTTAATAGAGGCACATGTAATAATATAAGTATAAAAAACCAAATATTGTACTCAACTAAAATATTATAAAACATTAATACTGTCAATATACCTGTATATATCAGATAAAAATAACCAAAATATTTTTGTTTTACACTAGCTTTTTCTATACACTCATTACCCATTTCAATTGCTTTTTTTGCCTTTTTACACCACAAAAAATAATTTACTATATTATAAATCGATAATAAAAATATCGGCAATAATACACAAATCAGATATAAATTATTATTACTTGATAAAAAATTTATATACGAATGTTCAAATGAACCATATTTTGTCCAAAGACAAAT
Organism: uncultured Holdemania sp.; assembly: GCA_947037125.1. Lineage (GTDB taxonomy): Bacteria > Bacillota_I > Bacilli_A > Erysipelotrichales > Erysipelotrichaceae > RGIG1896. The sequence goes on along the minus strand of CAMQTJ010000082.1, from coordinate 2,560 downwards.
GCCATATATTATAATTGTGATTATTTGAGTTGGTAAAAAGTTTTTACGCATACATTTTTTAAGATTTTCAAATTTAGTCGCCTCATCAGTTTCAAAAGGTATCGCATCTAAATCTTCACTAGAAAATATTTGCATTTGGTTATTTTCACAAACAAGATCCCACCCTGATTCTTTACCATAATCATAATAATTTTTTTGATTTTCACTAGGCTCATGATTAAATATTGATCCATTTGAAAAATAAGTAATTGCATACTTTAATACTTTTGGTTCACTTTTTCTATATGTCCAAAAATAAGTTTCAACTTTTTCTAAAAACAATCCCTTAGCTGCCATTTTTTCAAGTTTTAATTCAGTTTCTTTATCATCACTAATAAATCGCAAATCAAGTTTTCTTACTTTATCTTTCATATTTACCTCCTTAAATCGCATTATTATTTTTAATAAATTAGTTTAAATTTAATTTATCATATACAATTAATATTTGTTCTTCACTAAGTTTTTGTTCAGTTTCAATATTAACGATTTTATCATCATATAAAATTACATAACCAATAAATCTAGCTGAACTTCCAACATATATTTCATAACTTTTGTTTGCATTAAACCCTTTAATTTCTTTTTGTTTTATATCATACCAGTCATTTTTATATAAAAGATCATTAACACAAATATCATATATTAAATTAAATTTAGGCTTAATAATTTGATAGTCTATTATAGGTATATCAATATCTGACACATTGTTAGAATATTGATAATATGTTAATAAAAATGATTCATCTTTTTCATAAGTATAATCAGCACTTTGCATTGTTTCAATATCATAAATTATATTAGTTGTATTAGATATATTAATCATTTGTGTACCAACAATTGTGAAACCTATAAGAATTACAAATGATAATATTTTATTAGTTTTTGCACTATATCCTTTATATTTAAAAAACTTTATAGCTACAACAAATATCAATAGTGGTGCAATTATACTAAAACTTAATAAACCAACGTTTAAATTATTACTTTCACCTATAATTGCAATAATACAATAAAAACATACTATTAACAAAATATTACGGAATCCTATATTTATTGATTTACTAAAATCACTAATCATTGGTGGACATTCATTTCCAATACTAATTTCCTTACTAGCTTTTTTACACCACCAAAAATAATCTATGATCTTAAATAAACTTAAAGAAATCGCAATGACAAAGCAACTGATTCCTAAAACATATGGTAAACTTGCCAAGTTATCAATAAGATTATTTTGAAATGAACTCAATTGCATTGCAAATAAAATTATCCACAAAACAACCTTAATAACTTCATCTTTTAAATAGCTTTTTTTAGTACATTTTTTTATATTCATAAACTTTTCATATTCATCTGTTTCAAATGACATACAATTTATATCATCACTACAAAACACTTGAAGTTGATTAAACTCACAAACAAATTGCCACCCTATACTTTCACCAAATTCAAAATATATTTTTTGATTATCTGTAGCTTTACAATTATATATTGAACCCTCTTTAAAATATGTTACTGTGTATTTTAATTGCTTAGGTTTAGCTTTTTTATAAGTCCAAAAAATTGGTCCAATAGTTTCAATAAATAAACCCTTTGCCGCCATTTTTTCAAGTTTTCTCTCAATTCCTAAAATATCACCTTCCACAAAATATCCTAATCTAATAACAACATCACTCATTTATTTACCCTCCTTGACTAGTTTTTGATAATCAATCGCTAAAGTATTTAATCGGTTGTATTCATTTTCAAGCATTTGTCTTCCAACTTCTGTAATTAGGTAACTTTTTTTTCTTTGTTCTATTTTTGTTTCTATGATAATACCTTCTTGCACAAAATTATCAAGTAGACTATATAAAGTACCAGGACCAACTTGCACTCTATCATTAGTTATCATCAATACTTTTTTCATAATATCAACACCACAACATTCATTACATAAACATATTAGGATATAAAACATCTGTTCTGTAAGTGTTTTGTATTTCTCTCTTGCCATGAATTACCTCCTATATCGATTATCGACATTATAACATCGAATATCGATATAAGCAATATATTATTGAAATAACAATATTTATTAAAAATAAAAGGTAATCTTTATAAGTCATATGACTAATAAAAATTACCTGATTTTTTAAAATATATTTTGAATTACATATTAAGTTATTGATGTGATTAAATAAATTATTCTACTTTAATTTAAAACTTTTCTTTTTAAAATATTAACTATTTTACTTGTAGCCCCCAATTTTAAATTCACACATACTGAATTCACTAATTCCCAACCATCATTGCCAAATTGATTTAATTCTAATTGCATAGTGTTAATTTCCACATCACCACCAAACAAACCTTCAACTTTGCTTACATGAGTCAAATATTCATATTTTTCCATATATTCTCCTTTATTGTTATACAGATTTTAGATAAAAAATGTAATTCTTAATTTTATAAATCATTATTATTTCTAACTGACCATCTGATGCACCAAGATTATATAATAAGTATTATTCAAATATAT
>CAMQTJ010000081.1 GCA_947037125.1 uncultured Holdemania sp. | reverse complement strand
GGTAGCAATATAACAGTGCAAACAGTTAATCCATATGATTTCTCATTATCAAATCAGGCTGATTATTTCCCTGAATATATGAATGTACAGTTTAGTGGTCTTGATATCGCTCGTGCAAAAATAACATGGGATTTAACTAACTTAACTGATAAACTTTCGGCAAGTGGAAATAGAATAATGGTGAAGGCAATTGTTGCTCCATCATACTTAGATATTAACGGTGTCGAGCTACTTAGTGATGAGATAATAAACACATATGCACAGACAATTTCAGTACCGGTAATCATAGACTCTGTAGATATCTTAAATATAGCAGGGGTCGAAAATGTATTTACAATTAACAATATTGGCGAGTACTTCTACAATGGTGCAAGTATAGAAAGTCTACTGCCTAAAAAATTAAATTTTACTCTTGCTGATGGCAGGGTGATTTCGTTGCCTGTAATGTATAACCTAACAGGTTTCAAGCCAAGTATTAATGGTGGTAGCAGCATTATAAAAGCTAGTGCAATTATTAATGGTGTATCTGTTAAAGAATTTGATTTCACGATTAAAACTACAAGTAGAACTGACCCTAAACTGAACAATACTAATAGCTTAAATATTAACTATTACGACTATTTAGTTAACGGATTATCAGTATTTAATTCTATAATGCCAGTATCATTTGGTGATGGTAGCAGCGAAAATTTACCAGTCGTTTGGGATACTTCTAATGTAAACTTTACAACTGGAAAAGGTATCGCAATATTGAGAATTGGCACACGTGGAACATCTATATCATACAAAAATATTAAAGTCAATGTAACAGTTGAAAATGCACCAAATATATCAAATGAATTTATTCCTATAAGTTTAGCGAATGGATTTGACAAGATAATATTTGACACTGCAATATTTAACACTAACATGACTAATGGTACTTTATTGCAACTATTTAACGAAATTAACTCTTGGAGATTTAATTTTATTAATGAATATGATGTTGATATGACTGATATTACTTGGGATGTATCTGGGACTAGTAGCACAAATATGTTTGTAACTGTTAGAGTTCATACAAAAAATGGAGTAATTGCAAACAATCCAACTAAAAATGTTTTAGCTTTATATAAAGTGAAAATCATTTTGAAATAATTATTTTAATTAGGGGCTTTATGAAAAATAAAATATTAAAACATTCTGCAATTTCAGTTACATTAATATTAATAGCTTCAATAATCTTTGCAAGTCTGGCTTGTTTGCCAGCTAAAGGCACTGTATTTAATGAATCTGATACTAATAATGTCGCAGTAGAGAGTGGTAATTTTGTTAAAAGCGCATCAAATGATGGCGATGTTATATTAGAAAATAAAGTTGTGTTTGAAGATTCTAAACACTTTGCAATTAAGTCGCAGCAAACGTTAGAGGAGTTTTTAAGTCCTACTAGTATTATTAGTAAAATAGGATTAGTTACAACTGATTTTGTCATTGCAAACTCATTAAATGTTGATAAAATTTTAGGGAAAGATCGCATAATTAATGGTAATGGTTATACTATTACTATAAATAATAGCATCTCTATGCAACCACAACATCAAAGTATTGCAACAAACCCTGAACTAAATTATCTATATTCATATTACGGTGGCATTGTTGGAATAAATAATGGAACTATAAAAAACATGAAAGTAAATTACAATGCCACTGATACAATTAATCAAACTATAGCCGCTGCCTCTGCTAATGCTTTTGCAGTCGGTGCAGTTGTAGGATTGAATTTAGGTAAAATAAATCACATAAAAGTTACCATTTCTAACACTGCAAACTTAAATGCAACTGCTGCAAATATCGATATAATGGCTGGAGCTGTTGCTGGTGTAAATTATGGCTCAGTAAATAATGCAACTGCAGTATTAGATGGTAGATTAAGCGGTGTTACATCAGCATCAAATAATATTACTGCGGTTGGTATTGCAACTGGTCTTATGATTTCTACAACAGCTATCCCTAGCTCACTTTACAATATTACAATTCAAGGTGCTGAGACAGGAAAATTAAATTCAAGTCAAGGCAAAGTATATTCTGCTGCATCTGTTGTAGGCTTTAATAATAAACATCATTTTGTTGATAGCACTTTCAAAAATAATTATATTCCAGGTAGGATTAATAAAGTTATTCATGATTATAAAGGAACAATATCGCATAGTGACACTATAGTAGTTGACAAATTTAGGGCAGTAGGGTGCGGTAGGATTGACAATATATATTATACTGACAGCAGTGTTAATACTTCGGTCAATTATAATGCGTGTAGCGTTGCAGGAACTCCTAAAGTATTTGCTAATGTAATTAATGCAACTAAAATGACAACTTCTACTGATAACCCAATTGTTTTAATTGGTTTTTTAAGCGACTCTAGTATTATAGATGTTTCATGCGAAACACCAGTGGATAGTAAAATTGTAATTTTTGATATTTCAAAAGAATTTAGAACTGCTGTGAAAGGTACTGATAATAACATTACCATTGATGCAGCTGCAACTAAGGTTAGTACAATAGTAAAATACAATGATAGTATTAAAGTATCTAACAATCATTCTAAACATTCAATTTCTGCGTCAATGGATACAGACTCTGCCAGTGAATTTAGCAATAAATTTTCTACATATAATATTAATTATGGTGGACTGGGGACTGTAAATTTTACTGAAGATATTGATCATAAATATTCAGGCGAAATTAAGGGTGTTGCAAAATTTATTGATGATAATAATTCGGCGTATGTAGTCGATGAAAAATCATTTACAGTTAAAGGTAAGATTGCTGGACTTAGTGACTTTGTGGACAATTACAATATGTTTATAACGCCAGGTACTTACGATAAACTAAGAATTGAAATGTCAAACACTACTGTAGATAATACAATTGTAGACAACTCTGGAATTGCTTATGTTGACCATGCAAGAAAACTTATATTCCCTATAATAGATAGAAATTTTGACAATCCTTATAAGATTGAATATGCTGATATGGAAATTTCTGCTCGCGATATTAATGGTGATTTAATACCAATTACAGATAAGAAATTCAGAAATCATTACAGTTTAGATTTTAGCTTGAAAAGCAAATTTGCCACCGGTGCAATTGATGATATTAGATATACATCATCAAATGGAACAGATAATTTTGGGGCAACTTCAGGGGTATTTAATAAAGGTGATTTTGGAAAAATTGGTTTAAATTATTCTTTTGTTGGAATGAAAGATGGAATGGTAGTTACAAAACCTATTACAAGGCATTTTATGCTAGATACTATAGCACCAGAAGTCGATTTGCAATTTGATGATATGACTATGTGGAGCGGCGCAAGTACTACTACTATTAGAGGAGTTGCAACTGATAGCAATACTGATAATTTAATTGCATTATTAATGCTTGATGGCATGATTATTGATACAACAAAAGTCCTTGCAGATGGTTCATTCAGTTTTGATATTACTGATTCTGGAGATAGATTGATTCAAATTGAAATCGCTGATGATGCGGGGAATTTTGAGCACATAACTAGAAGGATTATGATAGATAATATCAAACCAACATTTACAAACACTGTAACATCTAATGGCATTGAATATATTGCAGACACAACAAGCACAGGACATGTTAAATTTGATGTTAACATTAATGAAAATTTAAGTGGTAATACTTTATTTATAATAGTGAACGGCATTGCTAATGAAATTGATATTTTGGACGGAACATATTCATATACAATTAAATATACTGGTGAATTTGGTGATGATGTTAAAATATTATTACGCAGTAATTCTGGACTCGAAAGCATATTTAACTTTGGAAAAGTTATTATATCATCGGAAATTATTGAAATCACTAAAGATGATATTACAATTAACGGCATAATATCTAAACCATTTGATACTTTTAATAGTGTAATAGGTGCGACTTTCAGCTATACAGTAGCACCAGATAATATTACAATTACTGCTAAATATGCTGATATTAATGCAAATAATGACATTGATATTATACTAACATTATCTAGTAATGTATCAGGCAAAGAATATATATTTACAGGTGATTTTATAAAAGGAAATATTACTAAAGCAAATGTAAATTACACTGTAAATGACGTAAATATAGTATATGGAGATATAGTTCCTAAGCTTACTGGCATTGCTACGTGGTCAACAAATAATGCAATTATTGATGACGTATTTAATGAGTTTAACTTTGGATTATCTGACACATTACTTAATATAAATAATCTTAATGCTAATAGCTCTTATGAAATTAATGTATTAAATCAAGAAGTAGTACTTAGTAATTATACAGTTAATTTTATAACAGGTGCTTTTATCGTTACATCAAAAGAAGTAGAGGTATTACCTCATGATAATGGCACTTATGATCAAATTTATACAGGTGCACACTTTGAGTATAAGCCGTATTTTGAAAATAAAAATAAGGAATTTGTCTATTTACAAGTTAAGTTTTATTTAAATGGAGTAGAAGTATTTGAAGTTATCAATGCAGGAATATATACTTTTAATTATACTATTGTAGGCGATATTGACACTAACAATTATACACTTAAATCTACCGCACTAGATAAAAAAATTAATATCAATAAATTTAAGCCCGCTTTTATTATTAATGATATTGATAAAACTGATACAGTAAAAACTGCTTACAATGAAAAGCCTAAAGATATAGAATTTACTGATGGCAGCAGTTTATTAGCTGCTGATGCACTAAAAATATATAATGAAAATTTAACTATATCTTATCTCATTGCTAATATTTCCGGTCCTGATGGGGATATGTTAACAGCGCCTATAAATGCTGGTAAATATATAGTAATTATATCTTTGAAAAAAATTGATGGTAATATTAATTTTGAGCAAAGTAGCATAACCTTCAATCTCGATATCACACAGATTAAACATGATGTATCAATAAAAGCATTGGAAGTTGACTTTGATAGCAATGAGCATTCACTTGAAATTAGCAACATTCCTTCAATATTTGGTAGATATGAAAGTATAGGGATTAGCACAAGCAAAATTATTTTCTGCACTGAATCTGAGTATAAAAAGCTAACTGCAGATCCTGCATACAAAGCTGACCATGCTGTAATATATTTAGTACTAACTCAAATAGGAAATATTGAAACGTCCGAGGAGAATGATTATTTAAATATTATGTCAGGCATTTATAAGTACAAATTAGATGTACATAATCTAAATTACTTAAACTCTAAAGTTGTTTATGCAAATTTAACAATTAAAAGACTATTGATTGATCAGATACTAACATTCACTAAAGAGCAGTCATTTGATTATGACGGCAATAGTCACACAGTTATTCGTCCGATTTCAAATTTCGGTGATTATGTATCTATAACAGATATACGTATACCTGATGGCAATATTAACGCAGGTATTTATAATTTTATATATGAAATTAATAGTAGAAACTTAAATCATGAAGGTCAAACTTCTACAAAATTGAACATGAAGCTTAAAATAAATCATTTAAAATTTAGTGATGATGAAATAAATATTGAGTCAATAGTTAAAGTATATGATGGCAAGTCATTCGATTTATCAACATTGCAACTGCCTGATAATGCTGAAATAAAACTTACTATTGTAGGTTCTATTATACCTGTAAATGTCGGTACTTATGACTTAGCTTTATCAATCATTAAAGATAATTATGCTGATTATACAATGATTATTAAATACACTATAACTCCTAAAATTACAGTAATAACATTTAGCGGTGTAGAAGCAATTGAAGTTGGTGGAACTATACTTATAAATGGTTCATATACTGATATAAATGGCAAACAAATTGATGTTATTATTGATACATCTGTTGTTGACATAAATACCGAAGGCAAATATAATTGTGGTGTTTCAATTGGTGATAAAAATTATACTGTATCTGATGAGCAATCTACTGTTGCAATCAATATATCTGCTAAATCAAATGTAGGTGTGATAGTAGGATCTGTTATTGGCGGTGTTGCGGGAGCTTGCGCTATTGCAGGAGCGGTGATATTTATTATACTTAAAAAGAAGAGAAAACAGATATTAAAATAATTTAACATATAAAATCTTTGCTTTTATAATATGATTTCATTTCACGTGAAACATATTATATCAATATTACTTTTGATTATTATAGATAAATTTTTAACAGATATATTGCCTCATAATTTGTCTAAGCTAGATTTAAGGTTGCCTCTAATATGCATTATATTTGATGAATATGTTGTGATAAATAAGTATTTAAGCGTTTTTAATTGACTTAAGCTTGAAAAAGCATCATAATTAGTATATAAAGATGTGGATATTCTTGCACAGAGCATATTCATGATTTAATAATTGTATTTTTCTGCTTTTACTAATAGTAGTTGCAGTATAATAAATTTTGGAGGTATATTATGAAAAAATCAATACTTGGCGTAATCGTTGCGCTATCAATATGCGTTATCGCATTAGTTGGATGCTCACAAGTGGTGCCATCTGCAGAGGCTTTGAAGAAAACTCAAGAAGTATGGGATGCTGCTAATGAAAAAACAGCTACTGATACTATTAAGGTTGAAGGCTTATTAATTCCTGGACTATTAACTGTCAAAAACATGGACTTAGTAATTGAAAGAAATTTTACTGTTGTTGATGATGCGAAATTTGTTAATATTAAAGCTAAGGTTAGTGGCGTTTCAATTGATTTAAGTGACAAACTAAATAAAATGCTTTCAAAACTTGACATAGGCGGCATAGCAATTGGCGACATGGTAACTAGTATTTTAACTAACTTAGAAAAAGTTAGCATTGAGATGGATGCTAAATTTAATTTAGATACATATGCAGCAACTGAATTTACAGCAAAATCTACCGATCTTAATAAATTGGGTTTAGGTTTAGCTGATAGCAATATAATGAAAGACGGTGAGCTTAATGTGACAGGATTAACTGGCAACATTGATAAGGAAGATCCACTAGTAGTTAGCGCTATTAATTTTGCAAAAGGTCACATGTCGACATTATTTGCTCCAGCTGCTGGAGTGAATGCAGGTGAAGAAAATGTTAAAGGTGTGCAAGTTGTAGAACATATTGTGCCAATTTTAAAATCAGCAATTTTGCGTATCCCATCTTCTATTGATGGTAAACCTTTTGATTTTAATAAGATTTTAACTGATGTGTTTGGATCATCTGATGTGGAAAGTATTTTAACTGAGCAGTTAGAAGTAACTAACCCTTTATATTCAAGCTATGTTAAAGGTGGTATAATTACTGATCAAACATTTACTTCTGGTATTAATATTGCAATTTCAAAAAGTGAGCTTACAAAAATTTATAATAGTATTAAGCCTTTAATCCCATCAAATTTTGTAGGATATGTAGGTACTGTTATTGGTATGATTGATATTACAGAAAACATTATTCAAATTGAAAAATTTACTATAGCGTCTACTTATAAGATTTAATTTAATATAAATAATAAAATAATTACACCATTATCAAAATGATAGTGGTGTAATTTATTTTTATGTTTTAAGATAATAATATATTTTTCATAATTTTGTATATGTCATTAAAGTATTGTCATAATTAGTGCATAGGAGAATATTATGAAAAAAATTATGTACATTATTATGGTGATGCTATTATCAATTATTAGTATATTTACACTTGCTGGTTGTGATGATATTAATATGAATGAGATTGTAGAAAATACAAACAATGTTTGGAATGAGTACGACACTAAAACTGCGATTGAAAAGGTTGTTCTTAAAGATGTGAATATAGCAGGAATTGCTACAATTCAGAATATTGATATAAATATAGAGCGAGTATTTAATAAAGAATCAACTATGATTAAAATAAATACATCTAATTTTGCAATAAAAATAAATAAGGAAGTAGAGGAGGCTGTACAAATTGTATTAAACGCAATGAATATGAGTGGGGCTGTTTCCGTTAGACAACTAGAGAGCATAATTAGTAAAATATCATTTGATCTAAACAGTACAATGACCAAAACTAATATTAAGGGAACTCTCAAAATTAACAACGTGGTTAATCTTTTTAGCGCGCAAAAAAGTGAAGCTTTAGTAATCAATTTTGACAAAACATTAGATGATAGTAATATGTGGCTCACTATGCTTGCTGACGTAGGTCGTGACCACTTAATCAACCAGTTTGCACCTACTGGGGATAAAAATATTGAGACAGGAATTTCTCATGATGTTGAATTTATAAAAACTGACGGTATAGAAATAGCTAAATCTATTCTTGCAGCTAAAGGCGATGAACCACTTGCAAACCCTGATTACACTATAAACAAAATTTTTCATAATAGTTTTGGAACAAGTGATGCGGAAAAAATTATTAACGAACGTATTATATTAGATAATTTAACTGCAAAATATGAACTATCTAGTAAAGAAAGTATTAAGTATATTAGTAAAATGAGCATAGTGGGGGATTTGAATATTGCTATCAATAATGATGAAATATTTGCTTTAGTAGAAAATATAACATCAGCAATAAACTCGCCAGAAACAAATCAAATATTTTGCATAATGGGTATGATATTTAATTTTGATAAAAGTATTGCAGTCGGAAAAGTAATTATAGATTGCGATTATAAAATAAGTTAGTATATAATAATATTAAAATAGTAGCTATCTCACAATTGGAGATAGCTACTATTTTTTTGTTAAATGATTACAGTGAAATATAACATTGGCATAATTAAAATAATGAGTTTTAGCAGTGATAAAAGTATTAACAATAAACTTATAATAAAATAATACTTAAACAAATTACATGAATTTATAAATAGTCGAATATGAATATAATTCCTGTATCGCATTTTATAATAATAGTACGCTTGAAGCCTATATAGGCGTCCACAGTCAACATCGTAACCAATGTGCAACAATCCCCACTAACAAGTGATTATCCTATGCCATGCTGGCTTGTAGCTAGCTCATCCTATAACTGAAAACAAATTGCATCTACCATGAAAAACATCATATATTTAACATTTATAATCTAACTTTGTTTATCTTTAATAGAGCAGTAAATTATACACTTAACTCAGTTTGTCTTTTATAGACAGTAAATTATTTACTCTTGTAAAAAATAATTGTAACATCTATTAATCTCATTATTATTGAATTATAATAATCTATCACTATATTCATAGTATTTACTTGCAAATAGGGCAGTTTTATAGGTATTTTTGCTACTAAAAAGTCATTTTAATAATTTCAGAATGAGCTTAGAATTAAGTTTTAGAGGCAAAATTAGCAGTTTTTTCAAGACTTTTTTATATAATATTATATTTTTTAATTAAACAAAATTAAATATTTGATAATTATCTATATAAAAGTCAAAAAACACACATACAAGTATGTGTGTTTTGGTGGAAGAAGATGGATTCGAACCATCGAAGTCACCGACGGCAGATTTACA
>CAMQTJ010000080.1 GCA_947037125.1 uncultured Holdemania sp. | reverse complement strand
TCTTAGACTTTTTATATTATTAAATATATTGATAATTATTTTGATTATATATTAAATTATTTCACTAATAATCAATCTCCTTAAATGCATCGAATAAAAAAAATAAGACAACAACCTTGCTCGATGTAAATTACAGCATTGATTATCATGATTATTATTAGTTATCATGATTATTATTAGTTATCATGATTATTTACTATATAAATGTATTTTTCATTGTGATCCAATTCATTATATTCTAAATTTTCTAATTTACACACTAATTGAAATAGCTATTATTTATATAATACTTATCGTCTATGACTCTTAGTAATTATAATAGTAATATTTCACTTATATATTCACTAAATTTATAGTTTATAAAGCAAAAAAAAAAAGATAGAGTTATTCTCTACCTTTCATATGATATGAGTGTTTCTTTGTTAACAAAACATTTTAACTATTACTATTGTAATTATGATTATATATATTTATTTTTTTATCAAAATCATTTTTATCAATAATTAAATTATGGCCAATAATTAATACTTTTACATTAATATATATTAACAATTCTTTTACTTCATTAAAGCTTACTTTTAATAGTTTTTTGATATCATCAAATGTATATCCATCAATGAAATTAACATAATTTTTCGGTCCATCAACCACCTTTAATATTTTATCATTACCACTAATTATAATTTGATTTTCAATATATATATTAATCACTTCATTGTTATATTTTTTATTTGTTACTACATCATCAATTACTCTATAAACTATCATATAACTAATTAACCTTTTCTATTGTTTCTGAGTATATAGGATTATTCTCATCCAAGCCTTTAAACCATTGTTCATATCCCTGCCATAAATTACTACTTACATCAACATCATTATATTGAGAAAATCTAATTCTGTATTGATCATAATACATTTCTGTAATTTCATATCTTTGATTAAACTCCCAGTTAAATTTATTATGCCCACTATCATATCCATTCATTGAATAATCATAGTTACCTAATTCTGATGAAATATTTGTAAACCACCTATTACCTGCTTCTATTACATTACTTTTTTCTGGTAATGAATTATATTGATTAAAGCTATAAACTGAACCATTAAAATTTTCAACATATAAATAAGGTAATAAATAATTCTTCGATGTGTCATTATATAGCATTGGAACTTTATATAACTCACCTTCAGCGTATTGTTCATCCATTGGTTTAGCAGCATTATTAAATGTAGCAATAACTCTATCACTAATAATTGAATTACCTACTAAACATTTCATGTCACTAATAGCAACACAATCATTTTGATATGTTGAATTAACTGAAGTATTTATAGATTCTCCGCTAAAATAATTATTCCCATCTTTGTTCGGATTTAAAAGTAAATTAAGAGTTTCGTAATGATTTTGTTGCGAACTTTGTCCTGTAGTTATTGATGTAGCACTAACTTCTTTGAATTCAATATTATTACCTGTAGTTCTTTTTGTTTCTTTAGTGATTTCTGGAACTATTAGTGTAAGTTGATTATTTTTATCTGAAGAATCCGCACTATGATTAACAACAATTTCTAATTTAGCATTATTAATTGAATTAGGTAAATAACTAAAGTTTAAAATATGTTCGTCAGCTGTAGTGGGAACAATTTGAGTATCTAGTAAAATATCATTATGATAAAATTCCACTTCAACTATATCTTCAGGTTTACAATCTTTTAAAGTAATCTTTGCAAATAACATTTCAAGTTCATTAATTTCATAGCTTTTAGATATCATCCCTTCAACACTAGCATCAGATTTTTGTATGTTAAATACATTCGACGTTGCACTTCCGACATTTCCTATATTATCTTCTATTTCAGCTTTTATTTTTATTTCTCCACTGTAATTAAGATTAATATCTACATATGTATTTAAAGAATAATTATACCACTCTGATGGCTTTCCATATGTATTCCCACCATCCTTTGAAATATAATAACGATACCGTTTAACGCCACTATGATCATCCAATGGAGTAAACCTTACATTTATATCTTCAGGTGATGGTTCCACTTGACCTGAAGGTGTAAAGTTACCATAAGGTGATTCATTATCAATATAAAATATATTGGAAGTGCTTGTTCCTTGGTTACCGCCTAAATCAAAAACTTTCGCCTTAACTCTCCATCGTCCTGTTTCATTCATAATAACACTGTTTACATTATTACCTGAAGAACCCATGTATTTTTCATTACCTGTATCTTCATTAATTAAATAGTAATCAACTGTAGCAACATTTCGATCTGCAATATCTACAATATTATTATATGTTGTTAGTGAAGCATCATATGAATTATTTCTTGAATTTCCTGAATGTCCACCATATTTATAACAAGGTGTCCTTGATGAACCTGTTGCATTATTACAAAAATTTGAATTTGTTTGTTTATCATAATAACCACCGTAATTATTTTGTGACCAATAAATCGGAGCAGCTTTAATAATAACACCAGTATTATCATTTGAATTGGACATTAGATAAGGAAATTCAATTCCATCTTTTCCATATCCTTTCCAACTCTTACTAGCCCCACTTCCTGTAGAAGTAAATCCTGATAACTTATGACCCATACCTGCATAGTTTTTACTTTTCAATATCCAAGGATCACTATATGATGAAATATAGTTTCCAACACCATAATTGTATGCTCTCTTAAATCCTGTTTGTATTGGTGTATAGTCAATTACTGAATCTGTAGTTGGTGAATAACTGGTATAAGAACTTTTGTCCCAATTACTATTTCCGTTTGGAGTGAAATCTCCAGTCCCTAAACAAACAGTTTGAACTTTACTGTCTGCTCCTTCGATATAATCAGTTGTCCATTTTAAATGCTCATAATTTTGATATTCTGTTATTTGAAAATATTTTAAGGTAAATTGCACATTTTCATTAATATCATCAAACAAAATTACTATATCACTAATAGCTCTATTACCAATATCAATAATTTGTGGTGTATTATCAGTAACTCTTTTAATCGTTCTTTCTGGATCAATAACAACTTCATCACCAATCCATGCGATTTTTGTATCAGTCACAACTTCAAATGGCACTGCCAATCCCGTTATTGTGTCAATTGCTTCTATATGAAAATTAATTTTTCCAACCTTGACCAATTTATCAAATTCTATTTGAAAATAATTAGGATTTTTATTATCACCTGTCGCCATATAAATTAAATCTTGATGTCCACTTACATTTAAATTATTAATAGCTTTTGGATCTCCATAAGTTCCAAAACCATTCAATGAAACTATAATATCATGACTATTAATAAATGTGTGTTCTGAAAATACAGTGTCAATTAAATCGTTTGTTTTAGCCCAACCTTTTTCACTATAGTATGTAATATCACTACAAGTTGATGCTAGAGCTGAGTATTTTTGTTGATTAAAACCTACAATGCTAAATAACATTAATATTACAAATGCACAATTACTAATTTTTTTAATATATTTCAATATAAATTCCCCTTTCTATCGTAATACTCTTTTTGTTGTTTTAAATGCATGCATTTCAAATTCTTTATTGATGATACTAGTAAAATAAGATTTAGTGCATATAACTGTATAAGAATAATATTGATCACTTATTTCATTTTTTTCTAGTATGATTGAAAACGATTTGTTCTTATCCATAAAATTATCTATTCTTAATTGAGCATTTTCACTAAGACCTTCGTTCACTTCAATTATTTCTACTACTAATGACGCTATTTGATTACAATCTTTATAAACTATTGAGGAAAACATAATCTGCGGAAGTAACAACACACAAAATATAAACGTAGATATTAATGCCCACATCTGTATAAGACCTTTCATTTACTTCACCTACATTCCATAGTCTACGACTAAAAATAATGCTATAAGTACAATACTAATCCATAAAAACCCAATCCATGGGAACAATGATTGTTTATCTAGTGTTCCATCAAGTTTTAGCTTTCTGGCCATACTAATTTTTTCATTTGCTATTTTTGATAATGATGTAATCATTACTTCCCTGTTATTTGAAGTAATTGAAATATTATGTAATGTTCTCATAGTACGATAAATACCGTCAACTTTATCAAATTTTCTTGCAAAATCCACATAAGGTGTAACACCTTTTTTTTCGCCTTCATGAATTTCTTTAACTAATATTTCTAAATCTTTTTTAAATATTACAGGAGCATTTTCAGTTGATTTTAATATTGCTATTGGTATAGGATTATCCTGAACCAATATACTTAAATTATTTAAATACAAAGGAAAAACCTTACCTGCTTCTTTTAATTTTGAATTAAACGTCATTTTATTTAATGAATATTGACTCTTATAAACAATTAAACCAATAAATACACTTACAAAAAATGTATTAAATGTATATGTATTTATATTAAATCCTGTATACACCAGCATAATTAATAACGAATTTAATATTCTTTTTTGATATACAATTGTTGTTTTTTTATCAGTAATATGCGAAACAATAAATTCATAATCCTTTTCTATTACTAAATTTATTAAAATCGGATAAACTTTCATAAATCCTTCATGTGTATATGCCCAAATAAACCACATTAGTATAAAGTATAAAACAAAGTAAAATATATAATAATTAGCCATTTTCCCTCCACTAATCTGTTATTACAGTTTTAGAATTCCACCATTCATAAAATACAACGGTTAGAAAATTTAATAAATAATATACCAGGATGATATTTTGGAAAAAAGCAGATTTAGTATCTACCATATCTCCACCTAGTGCGTTAACAAGAAACAAAACTGCACCAGAATTAAGCAATAACATTGTATAGAATGCAGCATCATTTGCTTTTCTTCTTATATGATAATTATTTACAGTAAGTTCAAATCCTTCAACATCGTCAAATATATGATCATATAATTGATCGTTTGTTACACCTTCATAATACTTACCCTTAAATAGAATATGTAAATTTTTTATAATAGAATAATTGTATTTTGTTTCAATTAGATCTAAACCTTCTATTAAACTTCCTGTCTCACCGATATACTCAAGACTTGTAAATACATCATCTTGTAATGGTTGTTCCAAACTTGTTGCACAGTCATTTAGTATTTGCATTACGGCCCTTTTTTCCCTTAAGTATATTAAACACGTTTGTATATAAGTAAATACATTCAACAGTAATTTTTCATTATACCTTGATTGAAATTTCAGATAATTAAATAATGGTAAAACAAATATAATTGCACTTACTAAAATAATTGTATAGATTATATTCCCGATTGTGTAATAAAATATATACCCTAAAAGTGCTGTAACTAATAGTGAATGAACTAAATAGGCTGAAATAGTATAATCAAATCCAATTATTCTTATTTTGTCGATAATACCAACATAAGATAAACTTTTTACTTTAATGACCAGTTCTTCATCCTTAATTGCTTTTATATCTTTTTTCGTAAGATTAAAGTTGACTATACACATTAAGAACCAAAATATATAGAATAAGTACGGTAAAACTTCTCTTAAATAATGAATTGCCATTTTAGATACCTCGTAAATTTCTGCTCATAATATTATTTAATTCATCACTAAATCCATTGATAATTCCCTTTTCTGCAGTATATATAATATTATCACTACTTATATTTTTACTATTGTCGTAGCAAAATTCTGTAATTGTATTAATTTGTCTAAAAACACCTTCAGCAGTTTCTACTTTATCAATATAAATTACAATATCAACTAATGCATATACTCTATTTCGTAGTGAATCAAATGTTTCATTTTCATCCTTAAGCATTTGTTTAATTCTTGATATAACTGCACCTGCACCTCTTGCATGCATTGTAGTACATACATTATGACCTGTACTCATAGCATCAATTAAATCACCAACTTCTTCATTCCTTGCTTCTTGCAACCAAATTCTTTGTACATTAAGTCGCATAGCCATTGCAATGACTTTTCGATAACCGAATTTTGGTCTTATTCTAAACGATGTTACTGAAGCTTTAGGATTAATTTTTTTTACATTAAATTCTAATGAGTCTTCTATTGTTACCATTACTTCATTTATTGGTATATATGTACTTAAAAATTTTAATAATTCTGTTTTCCCAGTACCTGTTTCACCTACAACAAATATATTTGCTCGCCCTCTCATGGCTTTTATAAGCATATCAAGTGCTTCTTTAGTAATATAGTTGTCACTAATTAGCGTTTCATAAGTTAAGAAAGCTTTTTTTCTAACTTTTCTGATCGCAATTGTACTACCTTCAGGTGCTAAATATTGATGTCCACATGCAATACGCATATCAAATTCTTCTCCCTGGATATCACCCTCTAAATTTGGCTCTGATGGGTTAAATTCTTTTCCCATTTTATTTGCAATTTGCGAAGCTATTCGTTGGATTTCCGCTTCATTTATTTCTAAGTCAGTTATTTTATGCCCTCTAGTATTTGATGTGATCCAAACTTCATTACCATTTTTACAAGTAACGTCTGTAATATCTTCTTCGTTAATTAAATCTGTAATAACGCCAAAATTTATTTTACTGAATATTTCTTCATTAGTACGTCCCATATTTATTGACCAACTTCTGGAGTATCTTGTAATTCATTATCTGACAATATTCTTACTTCTAATGAATGACCATCAATTATATCTTTGATTTTATTAAAATCATAATATGTGTTTGTATCATTTCCTTGATCAGATATATTATCATAAGAAATAATAGGAGTTATGGTTCCCATTGCTTTACCAAGTTCAACATAATGTGCATCTTCTTGCTTTAATGCAACAACAACTACTACTGTTTCACTTTCACTGCTGCCATCGATGCTTTGACCTGTACTGTCTTTTACAGCAATTACTCTAGCATCTTTAACAATTTCACCATAAATTAGCTTTTTAATATTTGTTTTAGTTTCAACTACAGTTCCAAGAAAATATATATCAATATATTGCCCTACATTAATTGAGTTTGAATATGATGTTTTAACATCGGTATCTATCGATATTGCAACTTCCCCTTCTTTTAATGAAAATAAACTGGACGAATCAACTTCACTAGCGTCAACAACAATATCTTCATAAAATAGTGAGCCTGTAGCTAAACTATCAAATTCATCAACATATTGGCCAATTATTGAATTTACATCAGTAATTGCTTGTTCTACTACTAAATAATTTGGAAGTTGAATATATTTAATATCTTCTTCAGTTATTTGAGTTGATGATTTTAAATATCTACTTGCCACAGGAACGTTAACTAGTTGTGCAGTATTAACAAGTGTTGATTGAAAAACAGCGTAGCATAAATATCCCATAATTAATGTTAATACAATACTTACAATGAATTTGTGTTTCTTAATAAACTTACCAATTCCTTTTTCCTTATTTGATTCTTTTTTTAATTTTTTATTTTTTTTCATATTATCTCCTTATTTTTCATCTATCATGATTAGATTTATATAATCAAGTTCCAAAGTATCTTCAGTCATATTAAGACTTGAGTACCCTTTGACGTGAACCGCAATTGCTGGTGGATCTTCATGTATTCCTATAATATCGACAATATATGTAAGATTTAGATTTCTATTTTCCTTGAAGTTTTCCATCCAAATGATAATTGCGTTTTCTTGTGATATTGATAAATTATTATTTACTATTAGATCTCCTAAATTTAAGCTATCAGAAATCGTATTAAGCTGTGTAGTTCTTGTACCTTCAAATAATTCATCAACCATCATCTCTCTTGTATTCATATTAAATATTAGTGCCATAAAAATAATAAATATCGAAATAATTCCAAAAACTTTAATTAAACCCGCCATATAGTCGCTCCTTTTAATTTGAAAAAGATACTCACATCAAATGTAAGTACCTTTATGTGCTAATAAGTTTATGGCGTTGTATTTGGACCTAAATTAGAAATATTAGTAATCTGATCAGTTATTTGATCTCCAATTTGTCCTGTAACACCACCATTTAATGTTAATACAGTGATTAATGCAAAGATGACAATTGCTGATAATATGAATCCACCAAACTCCTGAATAAGTTCTTTCATCATTACACCTCCTTTACGTTTATTATTCTAGTATCTTTGCGAATATAAGTACACTTAAAGAGTGTCAGACATTGACGTCACGAAATATCTTGCATTTTTCGGCGAGTTATGCTAAATAGGCGAAAGCGTTTAAATAAATTATAAGCAACAGTTTATGTTGTTATAATTTTGTTTAAATAGGTTGAGCCGCCAAAACCACACATAACGAGCCGAAATTTTTAACAAATAATTATTAAAAAAACAAGGTTTTACCCTTGTTATTTATTATTTAACTAATTCAATATTACTATCTATAAAATTATCACTATCTAAGACTATTTCTTCACTTTTATACATTACCTTTACAAAATCTAATGCTAATTCTTTAAACTGAGCAGTAACATAGATTTGCTTTAGAAGTGTTTAAGTAATTTCTATTATAAATGTTTCCATTTTATAATTCCTCGGTAGTAATGATAATTTTACTGATTTTAGGACTAGTTGATTTTATAATTTCATCAAATAATTTAGCAATCTCTGTATCACTATAATTTTTATTACCATTATTAATAAATTTATCATAACAATTATCTAATGCTCTTAGTTCAATTGGTCTCATATTGCATGGATTAACTTTTTTATCCACACATAACAGTGCTTGAAAAAACATTTTAGGACTATCATCAATAATTCTTTTAATGCCTTTAACATATACATCTAATAAAGATAATTTTATCGCTTCATCTAAGTGTTCTTCAACTATTTCGTCAAGATAACGCTTATAATGAGTTTTAGGAACGACAGTATCTTTATACATGAATGTAACATCACTCATCTCTTGCGACATTTTATCTACACTTAACTTACTAAATTCTTCTATAACTTTTCTCATATTAATACCATGCCAAATATTGAAATTCTGAGTTTTCAATATTTTCTCTTTCAAATAATTCTTTTAACATAACAATTGTATTGTCAATATCTTCATTATAGTTATCATTATAATCATAATCTCCAAAGAAAAATCCTTGAACAGTAGGCAATAATTCTTTAGCCAAATTAAAATCAGTTTTAATTTTTTCACATAAAACTAGCAAATTTTCTAAATCACTTTTCTTTACATTTACAACTTCACAACTATCCAAATAATAGTCATTTCCCTTTAATCTTGAAAAAAAACCATGAATTTGATTAGCCTTTCTCCACACGAGTGCATCTACACATCCATCTTTCGATTTAATTTTCAATACCATATCTAGTCCCATAAACATACCTCACAACCTTGAAATAAGGCTCTCCCTAGTGGTTTTCATTATCACTGACCACGACAGAAGTGAAGCATAGAGTGAAACGGTTAAGAAAAAAGTTACTACTAAGCTGCTTGATTTTAAGCTTGGTTAGTAGTAGCTTTTTTTAAGTGCAACGTCAAGCTTTTAAAAGAAAGGGTGTCATAGACACTTGCTAGAATTTTTTATAAAAATTCGTACCCTTTCTTTTAAAAGCGGCTATGCGAAAAAGACGGAGTGGTCAGTTATCTTTTTAAAAATCAAGATCGGAAGAGCGTCG
>CAMQTJ010000079.1 GCA_947037125.1 uncultured Holdemania sp. | reverse complement strand
AGATTCTCCGGAGTGACTGGAGTTCAGACGTGTGCTCTTCCGATCTTGACAATCAAGATACTTTAATCTTTCTAAAACATCTTCTTCATCATAACCTGTTTCAGGTGTAATAACAATTTCTGCACCACACGAAAGTGCTGCGTAAACCGCTAAGTCACCACAATGATTACCCATTACCTCAACAACAGAACATCTGTGATGAGAACTTGAAGTATCACGTAGTTTATCGACAGCTTCAACAACTGTGTTTAATGCTGTATCAAAACCAATTGTATAGTCAGTACATGGAATATCATTATCAATAGTACCAGGCAAAGCAATACAGTTAATACCCATTTTAGTAAGTTGTAAAGCACCACGATATGATCCGTCTCCACCAATTACTATTAATGCGTCAATTTTTTCTTCTTTTAATTTTTCAAGTGCAATCTCTTGATATTTTTTTTCTTTAAATTCAGGAAGTCTTGCAGAACCTAAAAAAGTACCACCACGATCTAAACGATCACTTACATCGCGCTTACTAATAGCTACAAAATCACCAGCAACTAGTCCTTTATAACCATCATTAATTCCTACAGTATCAATTCCACTTGCTAAAGCAACACGAACAACAGCTCTTATAGCTGCATTCATACCCGGTGAATCTCCACCAGATGTTAAAATACCTATACGTTTTATCATAGAGTATCCTCCTTCAAAACTCCTTTTATTATAACATTTAATTGTTAATTTGTTAATAATAAATTACATATTTCTCAAATTATCTCCCTTTAATTCTACCTCAATAGCTAAAGTTTGTATTCTTTCCATAATTCTATGCGCTTTCAGCTTTTCTTCACCTAAAGCTGCACTAAAACTATAATGGTCTTTTAAAGACTCAAAACTTTCATTACATGTAAAAAAAGTCTTTTTATTATTATCCATACGATAATTAAGTATCGGAAACAACAATTCATCCCTAACCCATGGTGTAACACTTTCAGCACCTATATCATCAATAACAACAAAATAAGCTTTTTTAAACATTTCAATTTGTTTTTCAAATTCTATTTTATCATTCATACATAATTTCATCTTAGAAATCCATGTTGGCAAATTAATAAAAGCAACTTTCTTATTCTCTTTTGCATAATAATTACAAGCACATGTTGCTAAATAAGTTTTTCCAACACCTGTATTTCCAAATAAGAATAAACCTTTACTATCTTCACTATCAAAATAATCCAAAATAAAACCATAGGCTTTTTTATATGTACTTTTCACATTACTTAAATCTACATTTTTAATATCATTTAAAAAATACTTTGGTGGTAAATCATTAATCCAATAATTTTTCATGTGTGCATTTTGACTACTTTTTGTAAGATAATAATTACAATATTTCTTTTCTAAACGTAAAAATCCATCACAAACAAGATTATCATATTGACCATTAGTTTGTTGTTTACAACTATGTAAACCCGTACATTTTTCACATTTTTTAAGATTAGTTAACCATAGCTTAAATCGATAAGGAAACATAGTAATGATATCATTATTTAAATTATTTTCCATAATAAAAGCATTAACCATTTTATTAGTTTTTAAACATTTAATTAATTCATCTTTTTCTATAATCATTTGATCATCTAATTTGATATTAATATCTATATTTTTCATAATTAATTCCCCAATTTATTTAATTTTCTTTGAATTTCATCCATATCAACTTCTTCATCATCAACAAATTTATCACTACTTAAATAATCCGGTTCTTTTGCTTTTCTCGTGCTTTTCTTAAAAGGTTTAAAGCTATTAGATTTAAGCACTTTTAAACAACTTTCAACACTATTAACTTCTTCTCTAATTAAAACACCTGCAATTGAATCCACAAAACCTTTAGTTAATCGATTATCATTAACCTTTAAAACATGTTCAATCAAAACATTAACTACCTCTGCTTTAAAGTTATATTCACTTATCAAATTCTCAATTAATTTTTTATCAATTTGCGTTACGTTAACCCCGTTTTGAATATTTTTTAAAAACAATACTGGAGCAATATCATATTTATTTTTAGGAACATAAGCTTCCGTCTTTTCATAACTTGCTAAACGTTTAAGCATATCAGTATTCATAACACCATCATTATTTGCACAATGCCCAACTAAAATACGCATACGATCAGCTTTAATACCATAAATCGTTGCCAATTGACCAATTAGATGCATATTTTCATTCGTACGTAATCCTATTGGAAATGTTAAATTAGTACTTTTCGCTAAAAAATGTTCATAATCAAATTTAATTTCTTCCTTAATATCATTAAATACATAATTAGGCTTTACATTTTTAAAATCAACTTCAAAATCATTGTTCCAACCATCTAATGCATCAACTTGAAAATTAGCACTTACATCTTCAAATTCTGTTTTATTGAATTTATTTATATTCATTTTTTCTACTGTTACTTGATAATGTTTAGTTCCAACTATTTTTAAAAATAAACGACCATAAACATCATGTTTTATAAATGCCTTTGGAGATAAAGGTGTGTTAAGTGAAAAAATAAAATTATTTTTATTAGTATCTTTTTTATAGTATGTCTTTACTAAATTAAATTCCTCTAATTTAGTAAAAGCTTTTTCTAATAATAAAACATCACTAGACATAATAGTACACAAACGCATAATATTATCGGCAGATTTTTGATATTTATATTCAGATACTAGTGATAAATATAGAGTTGTTGCAATAGGACCAACGCATGGTTGATACAATGATAAAACACTAAAATAATCTGTTTCACAAATATTTCCTAATAATTCTAGGCGATAGACATCGCGACCTTTTAGTTCCATAATTACCCCTTTTTCATACTATGTATTTTATCATATATAACACTATCCAAATAAGCTTTATCGAAATTATTATCAATTATAAAAGTTGCCTTACTTTTTTTAAGTTCAACACTCATTTGTAGCTTAAGTCGCCTATTTATATCAACTAAAGTAAATTTACGCTTATTAGTTAAACGCTCAATAATATTCTTATCATCACTTACTACAAGCCATGATTGATCAAAATAAACATCAAAATTCTTTTCAAACAATAAAGGAACTTCTGCAAAAAACATTTCATTTTCACTATTATCAATTGCTTCATTTAATTTTATTATTAATTCTTTAAAAATAATATTTTCATAACTTAATAATAATTGATTGTCATTAAATACAACATCAGCTATCACTTGATAATTAATACCATCATTAAAATTAATATTTAATAATTCACTTATTTCATTTTGAACATTTTTATCATCTAATATCTTTTTCACTTGTAAATCACAATCAAATACTTCATATCCATATTGTTTAATAATATCACAACAAAATGATTTTCCAGAACCAATGGTTCCTGTTATTGCTATCTTAATCATTATTTTAATTTTTGACAACTAGGACAATAATGCGTACCACGTTGATTTAATTTTATCTTAACAATCGTATCATCACAATTATGACATTTTTGATTAGCACGTCCATAGACATCAATTTTAAGCTGAAATAAACCTGTTACACCTAAAGAAGATGTATAAGATCTTATTGTACTACCACCATTTAAAATAGCCTGTTCTAAAACTTGTTTTGTTGATTCAATTATCAATAACCATTTTTCATCGCTAATATCACTAACTAAAGTCATAGGCAATAATTTGCTACGAAAACAAATTTCATCTGCATAGATATTCCCTATACCTGATGTAAAAGATTGATCAAGTAGGGTTATTTTTAAATTTTTATTAGATTTTTTTATGAAATTTTTAATATAAGCTAAATTAAAGTCATTTCCTAAAGGTTCTGGTCCAAGTTTTTTAAATACTTTATAATCAGTATCTAATTCCATTAATTCCATTCTACCAAATTTTCTAACATCATCATAACGTAGCTGCATACCATTATCTAAATCAAAAATAACATGAGTATGCTTACCAATTACATCATCGCTACTTTGATAAAAAAACTTACCTTCCATTCTTAAATGAGTAACTAAGGTAATATAATCAAGTTCAAAAAGTAAGTATTTACCTCTTCTTTTAAAGTTTTTAAAACTTTGATTAGTTAGTATATCAATGAACTTTTGATCATCCATATTTACTATATTAGAATAAAGAATATTTACCTTGATAATTTTACGATCTTTGATTAAATTTTCTAATGTTCTTACAACTGTTTCTACCTCTGGTAATTCTGGCATATTATCATTTAGCTTCAAACCAATTAGCACCACTTTGACATTTAGCTTCTAGTGGAACACTTATTTTGATAGCATTCTCCATTTCTTCTTCAATCAGTTTAATCATTACATCAAGTTCATCATTAACTACATCAAATATTAATTCATCGTGTACTTGTATGATTAATTTTGATTCTAAATTATTTTCTTTTATTTTTTTTGCTACACGTATCATAGCAATTTTAATTAAATCCGCAGCACTTCCTTGAATCCTAGCATTACACGCAGCTCTTTTCCCAAACTCACGAACCATATAGTTCGCATCATGAATTTCTCTTATTTCACGGCGTCGATTAAACATTGTCGTAACATAACCATTTTGCTCGCAAAACTCAACTGTTTCATCGGTATATTTCAAGATATTTGGGTAAGCCAAAAAATATTTTTCGATAAAATCATGCGCTTCATTACGTCCAATATTTAATTGTGTCGCTAAACCAAAATCAGATATACCATAAACTATTCCAAAGTTGACAGTCTTTGCATTTGAGCGCATTTGACTACTAACTTCATCAATACTTACATGAAATATTTCCATAGCTGTCTTAGTATGGACATCAATATTGTCATTAAATGCCTCAATTAGTTTAGTTTCATTAGCCATATCCGCCAAGATTCTAAGTTCAATTTGAGAATAATCACAAGCCACTAAAGTACATCCTTTTGAAGCAACAAATGCCTTACGAATCTGTTTTCCATCTTCATCTCTTACACTAATATTTTGTAGGTTAGGATTAGTTGAAGACAATCTTCCAGTTGTAGTAACACATTGATTAAATTCAGTATGAATTTTATTGTCAGTTTCAATATATTTTTTAAGACCATTTGCATATGTACTATAAAGTTTAGATAACTTACGATATTTCATTAATAAATCAACAATTGGATGAGCATCAATTAATTTTTCAAGTATTTCAATTGATGTTGATCTTTTCTTATTAGCTTTTAATTGTAACTTATCAAATAATATAACAGCTAATTGTTTAGGAGAATTAATATTAAAACTTTCATCAGCTAATAAATAAATTTCATCAGTTAAAACATTAATTTTTTCTAATGTTTCATCCGCAATTTTATCTAAAACATCACGATTAATACTAACACCATTTTTTTCCATTTCAAATAATACCTTAATTAATGGCATTTCAATATTATTGAATAATTCACACATTTCTAATTTTTGCATTTTAGCTTTTATTTCTTCATATATTGACTTTAAATTATTATTTTTAATTATTTCACTTAAAATTTTATCATCATTATCTATACTATTTAAGTCATATTTATATGCAATAGCATCATATGTATTTAAAGTTGTATCACAAATAAAACATGCAATTAAAAAATCAAAATCAAACCCATTTACTTCAATATTGATTGAATCAAAATATTTATATAATGCCTTATTATCAAAACTCAATTTTAATTTAGCACTTTTTAAATATTGAATAAATATTTCATCATTAATAAAATCATTTTCATTAATAAAATAATTTTTTTCATCACTAATAATAATTAAACCTGTTACTGAGTCAAATAGACTTTCTTGTTGTGAAAAATAATTAATTAAATTTATACTATTTAATATTTTATCATCAACGCGTACTATTACTTCATATTCTACCTTAGGTTTTTCTTTTTTTTCATCGTTACCATTATCGCTTTCAACATTTATTCTTTTCGCAAGGGAATTCATTTCGTACTTTAAATAAAAATCTTTTAAATTTTTATTATTTAATTTATACATCGCCTCACTAATATCAAAAGGAATTATAGCATCAACTTTAATTGTAGCAAGTTGCTTTGATAATAAAGCTTGATCAGTGTATTGTATTACTGTTTCTTTTAATTTACCTTTAAGATTTTCAACATTTAAAATAACATTTTCGACACTTTCATATTGATATAATAATTTCAAAGCTGTTTTTTCACCGACTGATGGAATCCCCTTAATATTATCTGAAGCATCACCCATCAATCCTTTAAGATCGATAATTTGTTTAGGTTTAAGTTTATATTTTTCATAAAGTGCTGCAACATCCATTTTATCAATTTCTGTCAACCCTTTTTTCATTAACCATACATTTGTTGTATCATCGATTGTTTGCAATAAGTCTTTATCACTTGTTAAAATCTCAATTTGATACTGAGGATAATTTTGCGCAATTGTCCCAATAATATCATCAGCTTCAATTCCATCTTGTTCATAACGCAATATATTTGCACTATCTAAAAATTCACGCACAAGTGCAAATTGTGCTACAAGTTCTGATGGCGTCGGTTTACGACCAGCTTTATAATCAGCACATAATTCATGTCTAAAATTCTTTTTAGCACTATCAAATGCCACAACAATATTATCAGGTTGAACAAGTTCTATCCCCTTAAATAGCATATTCGCAAAGCCATATACCGCATTGGTTGGTATGTTATTTGAGGTTTTCATCATATTGGTATACATTGTTGCATAAAATGCTCTAAATAGCATTGAATTTCCATCAACTAATAATAATTTTTTCATATTTTTCTCCTATTAGGTATCTTTTGATAACAAAAAACCGCATTACCGGTTTAGTGTTTATTGGTTTTATGGGATTAATGTTTCGATATTTTCAATCACATCATTTGCTTCTTCTTTATCCTCTACATCATTAGTAGACATATTTTGTAAATTCGATAAATTTTCAAACATTATAGAAATATAGTCCATATTTTCCTGTTTTTGTGTTTCATTTATACTAGATAAATTGCTTAAGTTAACACGTGTAAGACCTAATTCATTTTCTAATTCTTCAAATAATTTCACCATATCTTCAGGCATATTTGGTTCAAAAGCGATGTATTTTACTTCGTCATCTACAATTCTTTTTTTAATTATTTCAAGTTGTGCATCATTTGGTAATGCACCATATTTTGATAAACAGACAGGATAAACTTGAATACCATACGTCCTTTGCCAATTTCCAAAACTTGGTGTCATAGAAACAAATTTAATTTCTTTATCATCATGTTTTAAAGTCGATGCCAAAGATTGAAATTCTGCATCTAATCGAATAAGATCGCTTTCTAAATTAGAAAAATTTTCTTCAAAAAAATTCGCATCCTCTGGATAATTTAACTGAAGCCAATTTTTAATTTCTCTTGCCATTGAAACCATTGAAATAGGATCAACCCACAAAGATAAATCTCGCTGATTAATATCAATATTATCAAAAGCTTTATCGTTATAGTAACTAGTTTCAATAAAAGTTTGTATTCCTTCAGTACCTACACCTGTATATCTTTGAAATTCATAAATCGAAGATTTTAAAGATAGGTCAATAGTTTCAATACCGAATTCTTTAATTTGCTTAGAATACAAAGACATATATGGTTCAATTGTTCCAATATGCAAAAATAAATCGCAATGTTCAAGTATTTGTTCATAATCATCTACAATATTACTTCTTTGTACTAAAGTATCTGTTTGAATAGATTGTAGTATAAATTTATCTTGAGTAAGTCGCTCTAAAATGTACCCAATTGGATATACTGTATAAGCTATTTTTTTATAAGCAATGTTACAACCACTAAGTGAAAACATCATTAATGTTGCACAAATTAGAGTTAATATTTTTTTCTTCATTTTATCAATCACTCCTGTAATAAATTATAACATATTTTAATTAGACTTTGTACTTTTTTACTAACTCCAAATTAGTTTTATCATATTTTATATTTCTAATCTTTTTAATATTACAAAACAATAATAGAACCATCACTAATATTGTAGCATATGTCATTTCAAAAAAAGTACTAAATATAATTATTACTACAATAAATGATATGGTATAAATATAGCTTAACCGGCATTTAAGTAAATCATGCATAATTGTTTTAAGTATATTGAACCCATCAAGTGGATACATTGGTAATAAATTAAAAACAAAATAATTATAATTCATCATACGTGCATAATCATACATAGAAACTGATAAAATATTAATTTTAGTTAATATTATTAATAATAAAACCATAAATAAATGTGATAATGGTCCCGCTATATAAATACAACATTTTTTAATTATGCTTAAATTATCAAAATTTTCAATTGAAGCAACACACCCAATAGAATAGATAGTAATATTGTATACTTTTATGTTAAGTATTTTCGCTACAAAACAATGACTTAATTCATGGATAAATATAATCAAAAAGACAATAAGAAAAGGTTTATATATATTAAGCGCATATAATATAAACCACCATAAATAAGTATATTTATTAATTATTAATTTCATTAACTTCATCTAAATCAACGCTTTGACCATTATAACTAAAATCCAAATAAACATTATCAATGACTTTCCCAATTACACTATCTTGTAAAATACGGTCATCAATTGCACAATTAACTTCATTAAGTGCACCGTATGTAGCAATAGTTGAATTATCATTTTTAACCATCACAACATATCCACTATCCTGTTTTTCACAATATATAACAATTCCATCAGCAACAGATACTACTTCACTATCCATAGCAGCATAATAATTGTCAGCAATATAAGTATAATTTTGAGCATTAAATACTGTTGTACTTTTATCATCTAACCAATTTTCTAAAAATAACCATTGTTTTAAATCAGTTAAATTTGTCATATCAATAATTTTATTTGCACTGTTGATTAAAGGTTGAAAGCCGTTAATTTGATAAATTGAATTTGATAATACACCAACACCTAAAAGTAATGCAAACATCATACTACAATAAAAGAAATTAAATGCACCACCCTGTTTTTGTTTATCATTATTGTAAACTCTATCTTGTATTCGTTGTTGAATCTTTTTTGATTTTATCATAAAGCACCTCCGTTATATAATATGCACAAGGATGCTATTTAATTATTAATTAGTCTTTGAAATAAATTTTTTTCTTTATATTTTGGAACTTTAGCTTCAATATCATAGGTTCTTTTAGCAATTGTTTCAAAACATTCAGTTGTTAACTCACTACAAGCATTTGATAAACGTCCATAATTCACAGACTTAGTACATAAAAAATCTTCATACACGATTCCAATACATGGTAGTGCTAAATAGTTTATAGCATCATGAATTGTACATTGAACTTTATTTTTCACATATGTAGGATTAACACGATTGATAATAACATTAATTTTAGTTAGCTCATTTTTAAGCAACATCCCAACCACACGATCAGCATCCATTAAAGATGTGATATCTAATTGAATAACTACATAAGCCTCATCAGCACAAACCATAGCATACTGAAATCCTCTTTCGATACCTGCTGGACAATCAATTAAAACAATATCAAACTTTTCTTTACAATCATTTATAATTTTTTGACAATCTAATAATCTTAATTTATCTAAGTTTAAGTTTTTACATCCTGATAATAAAAATAAATTAGGACATTTCTTATCTTGAATAAGCGCATCTTCTAATGTACATCTTTGCTTAATAACATCCTTCATATCATAAATCAAACGATTTTCTAAGCCTAAGATAATATCCAAATTCTTTAAACCTAAATCTAAATCTATACAGCATACCTTCTTATTCATATTCGCTAATGCTATTGCAAGGT